>JAFMJM010000187.1 GCA_017853455.1 Acidimicrobiia bacterium
GCTCCGTCCGAACCCCCGTCACCGGAGACGGTCACCGCTGCACCGGCGTACTCCCCCGGCGCGAACGCGACGGCGGCCGGGATGCCGAGCAACTGGGCCCGCTCGACCCACTCGGTCGCACGGGCGCCGGGGACGGCCGCCTGGACGGCGTCCCAGACCGGTCCGTCGACCTCGTGACCCAGCCAGGCCGGGACCGCGTCGCGGTCGTCGGGCCGGGCGAGGTTGACCGCGAACCACCGGTCGGCGGCCCGCAGCAGACGGCACGTCCCGCCGGCCGAGATCCGACCCGCCGGTGCGATGCCGAGCAGCGCCGCCCGCTCCCGCAGCAGTGCCGGGCCGTCGACGCCGACCTCGTCGCCGAGCCGGGCCGCGGCCGCGTCGAGGAGCGCCTCGGCTCCGGTCAGTGGAACACCTCTCCCCCGTTGACGTCGATGGCAGCGCCCGTGACCATCGTCGACAGGTCCGACGCCAGGAACAGCGCCGCCCGGGCGCACTCGTCGTCGGTGGGGATCACCCCGAGCGCGATGTTGGACGCGATCTGCGAGTACAACTCGTCACGGGGGGTGCCCGCCGCCTCCATCATGGCGAAGTAACCGTCGACCGACGGGCCCATCATCCAGCCGGGCACGATCGAGTTCACCCGGATGTGGTCGGGCCCGAGCTCCCGGGCCATCACCTGGACCGCCGTGTTGAGCGCCCCCTTGGAGATGGCGTAGCCGCCCTGGAGGGGCAGCACCTTGCGGGTGATCATCGAGCTCACGATCACGATCGACCCGCCGCCGCGCGCCCGGAGGTGGGGCACCGCCGCCTGGCAGAGCTCCAGCGTGCCCCACAGGTTGACGTCCATGGCCCGTCGCCAGCCGGCCAGGTCGGTGTCGGGGAAGAGCTCGAAGGGCGGGGTCGTGAAGCCGTTCTGGAGGACGACGTCGATGCCGCCGTAGGCGTCGGACGCCGCCTGCAGGATCCGCTCGCACTGGCTCCGGTCGGTGATGTCGGTCGGCACGCCGAGCACCCGCCCGCCGGCCGCCTCGATCTCGGCGGCGACCTCCGCCACGTAGGCCTCGGTGCGCGACCCGATGACCACGGTCGCACCCTCCTGGGCGAAGAGCACCGCCAGCTCCCGGCCCAGCCCCGGGCCGAGGCCCGTGATCACACACACCTTGCCGTCGAGCAACATGGGATTCCTCTCGTCGTCGGTCGCTTCCTGGAACATGTTCTAGGCTGCGCCGCCGTGGAGTTCAATCTTGCCGACCTGTTCGAGATCGTCGCCGACACCTGCCCCGACCGCACGGCCCTGATCGCGGGCGACGTCCGGCTCACCTACCGGGAGCTCGACGAGCGGGCCAACCGGGTGGCGCACCACCTGCACGCCACGGGCGTGGAGGTGGGCGACTACGTGGCCGTCCTGTCGTGGAACCGGGCCGAGTGGGTCGAGGCCCAGCACGGGATCTACAAGGCCCGGTGCGCGGTCGTCAACGTCAACTACCGCTACGTCGCCGAGGAGCTGCGCTACATCCTGCAGAACTCCGAGGCCACCGGCATCGTGTTCGAGCGGTCGTTCGCCCCGATGGTGGCCGAGGTCGCACCCGACTGCCCGCGCCTGGCGTCGTTCACCGTGATCGACGACGGCAGCGCCGACGACGCGTCGGCCGCCGCGATCACGGCACTCGGTGCCGTCGACTACGAAGCCGCGCTCGCCGCCGCCTCGCCGTCACGCGAGGGACTGCACCCCCGCTCCCCCGACGACCTCTACCTGCTCTACACCGGTGGCACCACCGGCATGCCCAAGGGCGTGATGTGGCGCTCCGAGGACATCTTCTTCGCCGCGCTCGGCGGCGGCGGCTACGGCCAGACCCCGATCACCACCCCCGAGGAGCTCGGCGAACGGGTCGCGCCCGACGAGCGGGCGATGGTCAGCATCGTGTGCGCCCCGATGATGCACGGTGGTGGTCAGTGGGTGTCGTTCGCCACGTTCTTCGGCGGTGGCACCGTCATCCTGACCACGACCCACCACTTCGACGGCGACGCCGTGTGGCGCATCGCCGCGCGCGAGCGCGCGAACACGATCATGGTGGTGGGCGACGCCATGGCCCGGCCGCTCGCCGAGGCGCTCGACCGCCTGCCCGCCGACCTCGACATCTCGTCGGTGTTCGTGATCGGCTCGGGCGGCTCGATCCTCTCCCCCTCGATCAAGGACGACCTGCGGGCCAAATTGCCCAACGTGCTGGTCAACGACTCGTTCGGCGCGTCGGAGACCGGCGCGGCCGGCGCGGTCCAGGACGCGGGCGGACCGTCGCTCGGGGCCCGCTTCACCGTGAACGCGCAGATGAACGTGCTCGGCGAGGACGACCTGCCGGTGACCCCGGGCTCGGGCGTGGTGGGCATGCTGGCCCGGCGCGGCCACATTCCGCTCGGCTACTGGCGCGACGAGGAGAAGACGGCGGCGACCTTCCGGGTCGGTCCCGACGGCGTGCGCTGGGTGATCCCCGGCGACTTCGCCACGATCGAGTCCGACGGCACGATCGTGATGCTCGGGCGCGGGTCGGTGTGCATCCAGTCGGGCGGCGAGAAGATCTTCCCCGAGGAGGTCGAATCGGCCTGCAAGGCGCACCCGGCGGTGTTCGACGCCGTGGTGGTCGGCGTGCCCGACGAGCGCTTCATCGAGCGGGTCGCCGCCATCGTGAAGTTCCGCGACGACGTACCGGCCCCCAGCCTCGACGAGCTCCAGGAGTTCTGCCGGACCAAGATCGCCGGCTACAAGGTGCCGCGCGAACTCCACGTGGTCGACGTCGTGCCCCGCACGCCGGTGGGCAAGCCCGACTACCGCCTCGCGAAGCGCATCGCCCTCGGCGAAGTCTGAGCGGCGACCCGGGCGACGCTCAGAGCGCCGCTTCGACCGCGGCGACCAGCTCGGGCGCCTCGGGCTCGACCTGGGGGGCGAAGCGGGCGACGACGGCGCCGTCGCGCCCCACCAGGAACTTCTCGAAGTTCCAGCGGATGTCGCCGGTGTGCCCCTCGGCGTCGGCCACCGGGGTGAGCGCCGCGTACAGCGGGTGCTGGCCGGGGCCGTTGACCTCGATCTTCTCGGTCAGCGGGAAGGTCACCCCGTAGGTGCTGCTGCAGAAGGTCTGGATCTCGTCGGCCGTGCCCGGCTCCTGGCCGAGGAACTGGTTGCAGGGCACGCCCACCACGGAGAAGCCCCGGTCGGCGTAGCGCTCGTGGAGCGCCTCGAGACCGGTGTATTGGGGCGTCAGGCCGCACTTGGAGGCCACGTTGACGACCAGGACCACCGACCCGGCCAGCGGGCCGAGGGCGTCGGGGGTCCCGTCGAGGCGGGCGATGGGGGTGGCGGTGATCGACATCGGGACCTCCTGGGCGGGTGGGCGGTGCGGCCCGGTTTCGCGGACTCGGGTGTGCAGACGCTGCGGTGACCGTGTTGTACTACACCCCACCGTCCGCGACCAGCAGGAGCTCCCCGTGACCACCACCGCACCCCAGCTCGGGTTCTGGCCGATCGCCGAGGCGAACCCCGACCACCTGGCCCTCGTCACCCCCGACGAGCGGCTCATCACCAACGCCGAGATGCTCGCCGCCTGCAACCAGGTCGTCCACGGCCTCCAGGCGCTCGGCCTGAAGCACGGCGACGCCGTGGCGATGCTGCTGCCCAACTGCGCCGAGGTGTTCGAGCTGTACCTGGCCGTGCTCCAGGCCGGTTACTACCTCGTCCCGATCAACTGGCACCTGGTGGGCCCGGAGATCGCCTACATCGTCGGCGACAGCGAGGCGAAGGCGTTCGTCGCCCACGCCCGCTTCGCCGACCACGCCAAGGCCGCCGCCGACGAGATCGGCTTCCCGGAGGCAGGTCGCCTGAGCGTCGGTGGGGCGATCGACACCTTCTCGTCGTACGAGGACTTCAAGGCCGCCCAGCCGACCTCCACCCCGCCCGACCGCACCATCGGTGCGGTGATGAACTACACCTCGGGCACCACCGGCCGGCCCAAGGGCGTGCGCCGGGCGCTGACCGGCCAGTCCCCCGAAGAGGCGGGCGGGTCGTTCAGCGGGATGCTGTTCATGTTCCGTCTGATGCCCTTCGACGACAACGTCCACATCTGCTGCTCGCCGCTCTACCACACGGCCGTGCTGGTGTTCGCCGGCGGCGCGATCCACATGGGTCAGACCGTCGTACTCATGGACAAGTGGACCCCCGAGAGCATGCTGCACCTGATCGACACCTACCGGGTCACCAACACCCACATGGTCCCGACCCAGTTCGTGCGGCTGCTCGGCCTCCCCGAGGACGAGCGGGCGAAGTACGACGTGTCGTCGCTACGCCACATGGTGCACGCCGCGGCACCGTGCCCGCCGAAGATCAAGCAGCAGATGATCGACTGGTGGGGCCCGGTCATCGACGAGTACTACGCGGCGTCCGAGGGCGGCGGCACCATCGTGTTCGCCGACGAGTGGGTGAAGAAGCCCGGCACGGTCGGCCAGCCGTGGGCGATCTCCGAGGTGGTGATCCTCGACGACGACGGCAACGAGCTGCCGCCCGGCGAGGTCGGCACGGTCTACATGCACATGACCACCGGCAACTTCGAGTACTTCAAGGACAAGGAGAAGACCGACAAGAGCCGGTTCGGGAAGTTCTTCACCGTCGGCGACGTCGGCTACTTCGACGAGGACGGCTGGCTGTTCCTGTCGGACCGCAAGATCGACATGATCATCTCCGGCGGGGCCAACATCTACCCGGCCGAGATCGAGTCGGAGCTGATCCTGCACCCCAAGGTCGCCGACGTGGCCGCCTTCGGCATCCCCCACGCCGACTGGGGCGAGGAGGTCAAGGCCGTGGTCGAGCCGATCGACGGCGTCGAGGGCAGCCCCGAGCTCGAGGCCGAGATCCTGGCCTGGTGCACCGACCGGATGGCGAAGTTCAAGATCCCGAAGTCGATCGACTTCGTCGCCGAGCTACCCCGCGACCCCAACGGCAAGCTCTACAAGCGCAAGCTGCGCGATCCCTACTGGGAGGGCCGCGAGCGCGCCGTCTGACGACGGCGGATCGGCGCGTCAGCGCCGATCC
>JAFMJM010000188.1 GCA_017853455.1 Acidimicrobiia bacterium
CGGCGAGGCGCTTCTTGGCCTTCAGCCAACCCTCGATCATCGTCCCGAACTCGAGGGGGTTGTAGATGTCCTCCTCGTAGTCGAAGCGGCCGTCACCGGCGTAGTGGAGCTTGGTCCAGTTGATCTCGCGGTGCACGCTGCCGTCGCCCGGGTCGGCCATGACGTTCCAGACGGCGCAGATCACCCAGCCGCGCTCCTCGTCGACCACGTGCCAGTCGATGGGGAAGGCGACCATGTCGCGGTTGATCGGCTCCGACATCGTCCTCGAGATCCACTCGAGGATCGCGGCCCGCCCCTCGAACTGCCCGTAGTGGTGCTCGAAGTACCGGGCGTCCTCGGTGAAGCACTCGGACCACTGCGTCCAGTCGCCGGTCTCGCAGGCCACCACGGCGGCTTCCTGGAACCGGGTGAAGGCGTCCTCGATCTCCTGGCGGGTGAATCCCATGACGTCCCCCTGATCGGGCCGTTCCGGCCGGGGCGGGTCCCCGCCGGGCGTGCGGGCACCGTATCCGACCCGTACGATCCGTGCCGGGGGGCGATGCCGTGAGCACCACGCAGGGGGACGAGCAGGTCTGGACGCCGACGCGTCTGATCTGGGTGGTGTTCATCGGTCTGATGATCGGCAACGCCCTGTCGTCGCTCGACACGACGGTGGTGGCGACCGCCCTGCCCACCATCGTCGGCGACCTCCACGGGCTGCGCGAGCTCTCGTGGCTGGCGACCGCCTACCTGCTGACCGCCATGGTCAGCACGCCGCTGTACGGCAAGCTCGGCGACCTGTACGGCCGCAAGCGGATCTTCGTCTTCGCGATCCTGACCTTCCTGACGGGGTCGATCCTGTGCGGTGCCGCCACGACGATGACCCAGCTCATCGTGTTCCGTGGCATCCAGGGCCTCGGGGCGGGTGGGCTGATGTCGTTGCCGTTCGCGATCCTCGGCGACCTGGTCCCGCCCCGGCAGTTGGCGAAGTTCATCGGCTACTCGAGCATGGTGTTCATCGTGTCGAGCGTCGGCGGGCCGATCCTCGGTGGCTTCTTCGCCCAGCACCTCACCTGGCGCCTGGCCTTCTACATCAACGTGCCGCTCGGCGGCATCTGCCTGTTCATCGTGCTGCGCTACCTCGACGCACCGGTGCGCCGCACCGCGCACCGCATCGACTACCTGGGTGCGCTCCTGATCATGGCGGCGATCACCTCGTTCGTGCTCATGACGAGCTGGGGTGGCACCCGCCTGCCGTGGGGCTCGCCGGGGATCGTGGGCCTCGGGATCGCCACGGTCGTGTTCGGTGTGCTGCTCGTCGTCAACGAACGGCGGGCCGCCGAGCCGGTGCTGCCCGGTCGGCTGTTCCACACCCGGGCGGGCAAGCTGGCCGCCGCCGTCAACTTCATGACCGGCATGTCGTTCTGGCCGGCGCTCTACTTCGCGGCGGCCGTCGTGCAGTACGTCCACGGGGTCGAGCCCGGCACGGCGGGGCTCTACGTGGCGCCGTTCATGATCGGCGCCGTCGGCGGCAACCTGGTCTCGGGTCGGGCCATCGCCCGCACCGGGCACTACCGCCGGTGGCCGATCACCGGTGGCCTGTTCACGATCGCGGGTGGGCTGGTGATCGGACTGACCCACGTCGACACGCCGTTGATCGTCATGCTCTCGGGTGCGGCGTTGATCGGCTTCGGCGTGGGCTTCACGATGCAGACGATGCTGCTCGTCGCCCAGAACGAGGTCGGGGCCAACGACATCGGGGTGGCGACGTCGACGTCGTTCCTCTCACGCCAGATCGGCGGGGCGATCGCCCTGGCCGCGCTCGGCGGGGTGCTCAACAACCGCCTGGCGCACTGGATCCCGCGGCTCACCCCGAAGTCGGCGGGACTCGACCTGGCCAAGCTGCGGGGGAGCCCCACCGCGATCCGGGCCCTGCCGGGTCCGGTCGCCACCGGGGTGATCGAGTCGTTCGGACGCTCGCTGGCGTTCGTGTTCCTCTGCCTCGTGCCGGTGGGCGTGGTGTGGGTGGTGCTGGCCCTGTTCCTGCCGAAGCGTCCGCTCCACGCCGAGGAGACCACCGAGGTCCTCGGCCACTGACGCCCGACCCCGGGAGTTCGGAGGCGGGGTCAGAGGCGGGGCGCGAGCGATGCGAGCAGCTCGTGGGTGCGGCGCAGTGAGCCGACCCGGTCGTCGCCGACGGCGAACGTGGCGGCGGCGAGGTCGGTGACCCCGGCGTCGCGGTACTGCTCGAGGCGGCGGCGGACCTGGGTCTCGGTGCCGATGACGCACACGTCGGCGGGCCCGGTGGCGTCACCGGTGGCGAGCACCCGGTCGTAGGCGGGGATCGCGCCGTACACGCCGAACAGTCGGGCCGCCCGGGCCCGGCCCTCGTCGGCGTCGTCGCACACGGCCACCGGGAGTCCGGCGACCACCCGCGGCCGCTCGAGGCCGGCCTCGGTGGCTCCGGCCTGGAGGTGCGGGACAATGTGCTCCGCGATCGAGCGCTCGTCGCACATCCACGTGATGGTGCCCCGGGTCCGGCCGCCGGCGAGGTGGAGCATCTTCGGTGCGAGTGCGGCGACGAGCAGCGGAACCGGGGTGGCGTCGGGCACGTCGAGCAGCGCGTTGACCCGGTACTCGCTGCCCTCGAAGTGCACCTGCCCCGGACCGGCGAACGCCCGTTGGAGCACCTCGACGTACTCGCGCGTGTCGGTGTAGGGCCGTGAGTAGTCGAGCCCGTGCATCGACTCGACGACGGCCGGGTGCGACGGTCCGATGCCGAGCGTCAGGCGCCCGCCGCTGGCGGCCTGCACCGAGAGGGCCATCTGCGCCATGGCGAGCGGGTGACGCGGATAGGTGGGCACCACCGCCGTCCCGAGCTCGATGCGCTCGGTGACGGCGGCCGCGAGGGTCAGGGCCACGAACGCGTCGAGGCTCCAGGGGATGTGGGGCACCCAGGCGCTGGTGAACCCGTGCTCCTCCACCCAGCGGGCCCGCCGCCGGAGGAAGTCGACGCCGGTGCGCTCGCCGCCGGTGTCGGAGATGAAGATGCCGATGTCCATGGGGTCCTCCGGGGTCAGCGGGCCGTGCGGAACCCGGCCGCCACCGCGGCGACCGTGTCGGGCTCGGCGGCGTACGGCATCGACAGGCCGACCCGGTCGACGGTGCCGGCGTAGCGCTCCTCGAGCCGGGCCGCGATCTCACCGGGCTCGCCGCGCACGACGAGGGCGTCGACGATCTCGTCGGTGAGCAGGTCGGGGAGGTCCGTCCAGCGGCCCTGCTTGGTGAGGTCGCGCAGCTGCGGCTGCAGGTCGCCCCACCCGTGGGCGTCGAGGGTGACGCGGTAGGCGGGGGTCGAGCCGTAGAAGGCGAGGAGACCCCGGACCCCGACCTCGGCGCGGGCCCGTTCCTCGTCGGTCGAGCCGGTGCACACGATGGGGCAGGCGTGCACGGTGAAGGGGCCGGGACGCCCGCCGGCGGCGCGACCCGCCTCGACCGCCGGGGCGACGACGGACCGCACGTAGTGCCCGGAGTGGAACGGGTGGAGCAGCACCCCGTCGGCGACCTCGCCGGCGAGGCGGGACATCTTCGGGCCGAGGGCACCGAGCCACACCGGGGGCGGGCCGAACGGGTTCGGTCCGGGATCGAACATCGGCGTCATCAGCGTGTGGTGGTAGTGCTCGCCCCGGTACGCCAACGGGGTGCCGTCCTGCCACGCGGTCTGGATGGCCCGGACGGCCCCGATCAGGTCGCGCATCTGGCCGAGGGGTGAGCCCGACCAGCGCATGGAGTAGCGCGCCTCGATGTGGGGGCGGATCTGGGTGCCGAGGCCGAGCACGAACCGACCGCCGCTCAGGCGCTGGAGGTCGTTGGCGGTCTGGGCGAGGTCGAGCGGGCTGCGGGCGAAGGCGATCGCCACGTTGGTGAGGAGGGTGATCCGCTCGGTGTGCTCGGCGGCGGGGGCGAGGGGCAGGAAGGGGTTGTGCGCGGCCTCCGACGTGTAGACGCCGTCGAACCCGGCCGCTTCGGCCCACCGGGCCTGTTCGGCGGCACCGGTGAGACGCGGCCCGAGGAAGAGGTCGACCTGCACGGCGTCACGCTAGCGATCCGGCGGGTCGGGGCGTCGCTCCCCGGACGGGGCGTGACCGAGTGGCAACCGGCCGTCCCGGGCGACACCATGAGGGGCATGTCCGACCTCGAACGTCGCATCGACCGCCTCGAGTCGACCGAGGCCATCCGCCAGCTCGCCGCCCGGTACGCCCTGGCCCTCGACCAGCGCGACGTGGCCGCACTGGTCTCGCTGTTCGTCCCCGACGTCGAGACCGGCGAGGGCGGCGTGGGGCACGTGGCACTGGCCGAGTGGTTCGACCCGGTCCTGCGCCCGTACCGGATCACGTTCCACCTGATCGGCAACCACGTCATCGACTTCGTCGACGACGACCACGCGACCGGGGTGGTCTACTGCCGTCCCGAGCACGAGGTCGGCGACCTGTGGGTCGTGATGCCGATGCAGTACTGGGACCGCTACGAGCGACGCGACGGCGTCTGGTCGTTCAAGAGCCGCAAGCCCGTGGTGTTCTACGCCGCCGACGTGCTCGAGCACCCGCTGCGGGTCCCGGGCCGGTTCCAGTTCCCGGGCAACCCGATGATCCACGCCGCCGAGCTCCCCGAGCGGTGGGAGACGTGGACCGCGTTCTGGAGCCGCACGGGCAGCGAGTGAGGCGGCCCGTCGTCGACGGGGGCGCCGTCAGCCCACGTGCCGGGCCCGGCCCTGCCAGTAGGGCTCGCGCAGCTCCCGCTTGAGCACCTTCATGGCTCCCGACAGTGGGAGCGGCTCGGTGCGGAACTCCACCGACTTCGGCACCTTGTACCCGGCGATCGACCGCCGGGCCCAGTCGCGGATCTCGTCGGCGGTGGCCGAGGCGCCCTCCTTGCACACCACGATGGCGTGGACGGCCTCTCCCCACTCGTCGCTCGGGATGCCGATGACCGCGACCTGCGCGACCGCCGGGTGGGTGCCGATCGCGTTCTCGACCTCGATGGAGTAGACGTTCTCGCCGCCGGTGACGATCAT
>JAFMJM010000189.1 GCA_017853455.1 Acidimicrobiia bacterium
CCGGAACGCGGTGAAGACCAGGAAGGCGCCGAACACGTAGAGCATCCAGGAGAAGGCGTCGAGCAGTGCCACCCCGGCGAAGATGAAGACGGCCCGTAGAACGAGTGCGCCGAACACGCCCCAGAACAGCACGCGGTGCTGGTACATCTTCGGCACGGCGAAGTACGAGAAGATCACCGCCCACACGAACACGTTGTCGACCGAGAGACTCTTCTCGATGACGTATCCGGTGAGGTACTGGCCGGCCGCACCGCCACCGAGCCACCACCAGATCACCAACGAGAACGCGACGCCGACCGAGATCCAGATGACGCTCGTGATCAGTGCTTCGCGGAATTCGATCTCGTGATCGTTGCGGTGCAGGAGCAGGTCGATGACCAGTGCCGCCACGATGATGCCGAGGAACGCGACCCACATCCACGGTGCAACGTCGAGGTCGGCGCCCGGTATCGCGTCGGACGATCTGGAGGCCAGCATGCCCAGCACAGGAGCCACCCGAAGACGCTACCGGCCGGGCGACGGGCCGTGACCCGCGTCAGCGCAGCTGGTCGACGTAGGTGTTCGTCCCGGGGATCGTCGGCAGGAAGGGCGCGCTCAACTCGAGCCGACCCCGTCCCGACGCGGCGATCACCGAACCGGCGTCGGCGAAGACGTCCCAGCACTCGTCGGGTGGCACTTCGGTGAAGGTGAGCAGCGTGACCCGCCGGTCGAGGCCGGGCACGTCCTCGACGTAGGCCATCTTGTCCTCGGGCAGCGGGTACGGCTCGAAGCACAGCGTCATGGCCGCGGGCGAGCCGGCGAGGCGGGCGGGAAGGAACTCCGCCCGCAGCCAGGCCTCGAGGGTGGCCCGGTCGTCGGTCGAGTCGACCACCTCGACCACCAGGCCCCGGTAGGGGAAGTCGAGGGAGTGGATGTCGCGCGGTCCGTCGGGGTCGCGGTAGACGGCGCCGGCGTACTCCTGGAACGACGTGTAGACGTGGGTTCGGTCGAGGTACACCCGCCCGTCGGGGAGGAGCCGCTGGTTGGTGGCGACCGTCCAGCGGAGGTGGTCGTCGTAGCGGCCCTCGGTGATCCAGTACAGGGAGATGTACTTCCCGGCCTCGAGCGGCTGGGCGATCCTCGAGTCGGTGGGGCTGCGCAGCGCCTGCAGGTGGCGCGGCGCCACCCACCGGCGCCCGGCGAACATCCAGGGCATCGCCATGGCGCCCGAATAGAAGTGGTCGTCCTCGTACCAGCGGTTGTAGGCGTGGTCGTGGCCCTCGTGGGGCTCGACCATCGTGATGAGCGCAGAACCGATGGCCACCTCGTAGGGGCCCTCGGCGGGCAGGGTGGTGTACGGGCTGGGGGTGGCGGCGTCGGTCATGGCCGGAGTCTGACCGTCGCAGGGCCCCGTGTCCACGGCGGAGCCGCCCGGCGGGCCGACCCCGGACGCCGGTCATACCGTGGTGGTACCGTCGGGCCGTGACCGTCCGGAAGATCTCGATCTCCATCGACGCCGACGTCCTCGAGCAGGTCCGCACCTGCGCCGAGGCCGACGGCGTGAGCGTCTCGGCCTGGCTGGTGGAGGCCGCCCGGGACCGGGCCCGGCTCCTCGGCTGGCAACGGCTCCTCGACGACCTGGCCGAGGAGCAGGGGCCGCCCACCCCCGAGGAGGCGGCGGCGGCCGACGCCTGGATGGCCGAGACCAACCGGCTCTGGGAAGAGGCGGTCCGGGGTTCCGGCCGATGACGGGCTTCTGCACCCTCGACACCGGTGCCCTGATCGCCCTCGATCGGGGGAATCGGGGCACCACCGACCTCGTCCGACGTCTCGTCGCCGAGGACTGGCTCCCGGTGGTGCCCGCCCCGGTCGTCGCCGAGTCCTGGCGGAGCCCTCGCCAGGTGGTCCTCGCCCGGACCCTCGCCTCGTCCCGGGTGGTGCCGCTCGACGCCGACCTCGCGCGCCGAGCCGGCGAGCTGAACGGGCGCGCCGGCCTCGACGACCCGGTCGACGCGGCGGTCGTCGTCACCGCCGCCGCACTCGGCGGACTCCTCCTCACGGCCGATCCACATCTGAGCGTGCTCGTGGGGCACCTCCCACCCGGTGGCCCACCGCTGGTGGTCCGGCCACCGTCCTGACGACACCAGCGGGCTCCGCCCGCAGCGGGCCGGGCATCATGGCGGGCATGGCCGACCACCGCGACTGGATCGCCCGCGACGCCGCGGTGGTGTGGCACGGCTTCACCCAGATGGCCGCCTACCCCGACAACGCGCCGGTGGTGGTCGCCCGGGCGGAGGGGCACCACCTCTACGACCCCGACGGCAACCGCTACCTCGACGCCATCTCGTCGCTGTGGGTCACCACGCTCGGCCACCGGGTGCCCGAGCTCGACGCCGCGCTCATCGCCCAGGTCGAGCGCGGCGCGCACACCACCCTGCTCGGCAACGGCAACGTCACCACGGTCGAGCTGTCCGAGGCCCTGGCGCGGGTCGTGCCGGTCGACGACCCCCACTTCCTCTACGCGGGTGACGGCGCCAGCGCGGTCGAGCAGGCGCTCAAGATCGCGTTCCAGTACTGGGTGAACCGTGGGGTGGCGGGCCGCACCACGTTCCTCGCCTTCGGCGACGCCTACCACGGCGACACCATCGGCGCGCTCTCCGTGGGCGACGGGGGCTTCGGCACCGACCTGTTCGACCCACTGCGCTTCCCGGTGCTGCGGGCACCCCGCTTCACCGACCCCGACTGCTTCGACCGGGCCGTCGAGCTGATCGCGGCGCACGCGTCGGAGCTGGCCGCGGTGATCGTCGAGCCCGTCGTGCAGGGCGCCGCGGGCATGCACCTCGCCGACCCGGCCGACGTCGCGCGACTCGCGGCCGCGTGCCGCGAGCACGACGTGCTGCTCATCTGCGACGAGGTCGCCACCGGCTTCGGCCGCACCGGCACCCTGTTCGCGTCGGAGCAGTGCGGCGTGCGACCCGACCTGCTCGTGCTCGGCAAGGGGCTGACCGCCGGCTACCTGGCGATGTCGTGCACGGTGGCGAGCGGACGGGTGTACGAGGCGTTCCTCGGCGACGACCTCGGGCCGCGCACCTTCTACCACGGGCACTCCTACAGCGGGAACGCGCTCGCCGCGGCCGTGGCGCTCGCGCACCTCGAGGTGATCGAGGCGCGCGCCGTGCTCGCCAACGTGCGCGCCCGGAGCGAGCAACTGCGCGCGCTCCTGCACGACCGCATCGCACCGTTGCCCCAGGTGGGCGAGGTGCGCCTCCACGGTCTGATGGGCGGCGTCGAGCTCGCACCGCCGACCGACGGTCTGCGTTGGGGGCGCCGGGTGTGCGCGGCCGCGGTCGCGCGCGGCGTGCTGCTGCGGCCGCTCGGCGACGTCGTGGTGCTGATGCCGCCACTCACCGTCACGCCCGAGGAGATCACCGAGATCGTGCACGTGCTCGCCGAGGCGATCGTCGAGGGCGCGAGGTGAGCGAGCTCCGGTGGGTCGACTGGGCCGACCACGAGAGCGACCGGGTGCGGGCCGCCGGGCAGTGGCGCGCTCCTCGCGACTTCGACGCGCTCGGTCCCGTCGGCACGATCGACGGCCGCCCGGTGGTGTCGTTCGCGTCCAACGACTACCTGGGGCTCACCGCGCACCCGGCCGTGATCGCCGCGGCCCACGCCGCGCTGGACCGCTGGGGCACCGGCGCCGGGTCGGCACGACTGATCGTCGGGTCACGACCCGTGCACACCGAGCTCGAGCACGCCCTCGCCGACTGGAAGGGCACCGAGGCCGCGGCGCTGTTCCCCACCGGCTTCGCCGCCAACCTCGGCGTGCTCACGTCGTTCGGTGGTCCCGACGTGCTGATCTGCTCCGACGCGCTCAACCACGCGTCGATCATCGACGGCGCGCGCTTCTCGCGCGCCGAGGTGACGGTGTTCCACCACGCCGACGCCGACCACGTCGACCGACTCCTCGCCGAGGCGCCCGGACGCCGGGCGATCGTGGTCACCGACACCGTCTTCTCGATGGACGGCGACGTCGCGCCCGTCGACGCGTTGGTCGAGGTGTGCGCCCGTCACGGCGCCCTGCTGGTGCTCGACGAGGCGCACGCCGTGCTCGGGCCCGACCCCGATGTCGCCGGCGCCACCGGTGCGGAGGTGCTGCGCATCGGCACCCTGTCGAAGACCCTCGGTGCGCTCGGCGGCTACGTGGCCGGGCCCCGCCGGTTCGTCGACCTGGTCGTCAACCGGGCGCGCTCCTACATCTTCACGACGGCGCCGCCGCCCGCGACCACCGCTGCGGCGCTCGCCGCCCTCGGGGTCGTGCGGTCACCCGAGGGCGACGCGCTCCGCGGCCACCTCCGTCGACTCGTCGACCGGGTGGCACCGGGGCACCCGTCGCCGATCGTGCCGGTGGTGATCGGCGACGAGGCGGCCACGGTCACCGCTGCCGCCCGCCTGCTCGACGAGGGCCTGCTGGTCCCGGCGATCCGCCCGCCCACCGTCGCTCCGGGCACCTCACGCCTGCGGGTCGCGCTCTCCGCGGCCCACACCGACGAGCAGGTCGACCAGCTGGTGGCCGCCCTCGCCGAGGTCCGCACCCCGTGAGCCGGCCCACCCGGTTGGTCGTGGTCACCGGCACCGGCACCGAGGTCGGCAAGACCTGGTGGACGGCCGCGGTGGCCCGGTCGCTGCGGGCCATCGGCCTCCGGGTCGAGGCCCGCAAGCCGGTGCAGTCGTTCGCCCCCGGCGACGACGCCGCCGGCCTGACCGACGCCCAGGTGCTCGCCGCGGTCACCGACGCCGACCCCGAGACGGTCTGCTCGCTCCACCGCTGGCTGGCCACGCCCATGGCGCCCCCGATGGCGGCCGCCGCCCTGGGGCTCGAGCCGTTCACCGTGGCCGACCTGGCGGCCGAGATCACCTGGCCGGCCGGCGCCGACCTCGGGCTGGTCGAGGGGGCGGGGGGCCTGCGCTCGCCGCTGGCCGCCGACGGCGACACTCGTGACCTGGTGGCGGCCCTGGCCCCCGACGCCGTGCTCGTCGTGGCCGACGTCG
>JAFMJM010000190.1 GCA_017853455.1 Acidimicrobiia bacterium
GCCGGTTCGGGACCCGGCGCCGGGGTCGGCGCATCGGCAGCGTCGGCCACCACGTCGGCGAGCACGACCGTCACGTTGTCCTCGCCGCCGGCGGCGTTGGCGGCGGCGACGAGCACGTCGGCGACGCGGGCCGGGTCGCGGTGGCGGCGCAGCACCTCGGCGATGTCGTCGTCACGGACCATCGTGGTGAGCCCGTCGGAGCAGAGCAGGATCCGGTCGCCGGGCTCGAGGGGCACCTCGAGGGCGTCGACCTGCACGGTGGCGCCGATCCCGAGGGCCCGGGTGATCATGGAGCGCCGGTGGTCGACCTCGGCCTCCTCGGGCGTGAGCTCACCGGCCGCCACGAGCTCGGCGACGAGGCTGTGGTCGGTGGTGAGCTGGCGGAAGGAGCCGTCGCGCCACAGGTAGGCCCGGGAGTCGCCGACGTGGCCGATCCGGAGATGGGTGCCGGTGAACGTCGCGGCGGTGAGGGTGGTGCCCATCCCGCGTAGATCGGGGCTGGCCTGGGCCCGGCCGAACACCTCGGTGTTCGCGCGACCGACGGCGAGATCGACCGGGCGACCGGCGCGCAGCTCGTCGAGCAGCGAGGCGACGGCGGTCGCGCTGGCGACCTCGCCGGCCTGGTGGCCACCCATGCCGTCGGCGACGGCGAACCACCCGATCCCGGTGCCCTCGTTCGCGCCGTGCTCACCCACGAGGAACGAGTCCTCGTTGCCGGCCCGGACCTGGCCGACGTCGGTGCGGGCGACCACGACGAGCTTCACCGGATCACGTCGCAGACGGTCTGGCCGAACTGGAGCCGGTCGTTTCGACGGACCTTCACGGGCCCGGTGATGCGCTCGCCGTTGACGTAGGTGCCGTTGCGCGAGCCGAGGTCCTCGACGACGAGGTCGCGGCCGCTGCGGTACACCCGGGCGTGCACGGTCGAGGCGTACTGGTCGTCGGCGATGACGAGCGCGCACCCGCCGCCGCGCCCGACGGTCACCTCGCCGTCGACGGGGATCTCCTCACCGTCACGCGCCGGCGGGGCGACGACGCGCAGGGTGGCGAAGGCCTTGACCGGCGCGGCCGGTGCGGGGGCCGGGGCGGTGCCGGCACCGACGCCGGCGGCGACCAGGGCGGGGGCGCGCAGCTCGCGCAGGGCCGTGCGCACGACCATCCAGAGGAACAGGTAGACCAGCGCCAGGAAGCAGTACTTGAGGAGGGTCAGGACGGCTTCGGGCACGGGGGCCTACGACGCCTCGAAGCCGAACTCGGTGAGGCCGACCGTGATGTGGTCGCCGTCGGCGAGCAGGTGCTCGGCGACGGTGGTGCCGTTGACCCGGGTGCCGTTGGTCGACTGCAGGTCGACGAGCAGGTAGCCGTTGCCGCTCGGGCGGATCTCGGCGTGACGGCGCGAGGTCTTGGAGTCGGCGGTGACGAGGTCGTTGTCGGGCAGCCGGCCGATGGTGAACGACTCCTCACCGAGGGCGAGCCGGCGCCCGTCGGGCAGGACCAGCGACCCGACCCGGGTACCCGCCGTGATCTCGACCGCGATGTCGACGTCACCCTCACGGATCTCGTCGTCGGGCACGAGGTGGACGGCCACCGCCCCGACGAACTGGTAGCCCTCGTCGCGGGCGTGCTCGCGGACCAACTCGGAGAGCTCCCGCACGAGGGGCTCGGCGAACGAGGCGAACCGGTCGAAGTCGGCCGGGGAGAGGTAGACGCCGATGTTGTTGGGGGCGACCGGGACGCCGTTGACGCCGGTCTGGCGGTGGGCGTCGACCTCGCGGGTCACCTTCCGGCCGAGCTCGACCGGCTGGAGACCGCTCCGGAACGCCTTGCCGAAGGATCCTTCGACCATGCGCTCGAGGCGCTGCTCGAACTTCTGCATGCCCACGGGGGCAGTCTACGGCGGCCCGACGACCCGCCTGAGGGCAGTCGGGGCGGCCGCTGGTACGATCACGGGTCCACTCGGGCGAGTGGCGGAATGGCAGACGCGCTGGCTTCAGGTGCCAGTGAGGGCAACCTCGTGGGGGTTCAAGTCCCCCCTCGCCCACCAGGTTTCGGTCGACCGGAGCAGCTGGTCGAGGCCCGCGAGCGGGGCTCCCGGATCAGCCGGTGAAGGTGGGCTCGGGAGTGGGCTCGGGATCTGGGGTCGGCCCCGGCTCGGGTGCGGGGTCGGGCTGCAGCTCGTAGGCGCCGGCGTCGGCGCGACCCCCGTACACCCGGACGTACGGCAGGCCCCGCTGGTCGGCAACGTTGCCGGGGAACTCCGGCACGACGGCCGGTCCGTGACCGACCGCCGGTGAGGTGGCCGCGAGCGCGCGGGTCTGCGTGGGGCCGCCGTTGTCGGCGAGGGCCGCCAGTTCCGGGTCGACGTCGACGTCGGTGGCGTCGGGGGTGAATCCGTTGACCGGGCCGTGGATGATGTTGTCCGACGACGTCACCGTGCGCCCACCCGACGACACCTGGCTGTTGGAGTTGCCCGAGAAGATCGATCCGACGATCTCGAGCGCCGCGGACCCGTTCAGCGCGTAGAGGCCACCGGCGCCGGAGTTGGCCGTGTTGTCGGTGACGGTCGAGAAGAGGACGGTGATGTCGCCGGTCGTGTTGCCGTACAACGCGCCGGTCGAATCGCCGACGTTCCCGGTGATGGTGGTGTTCGCGATCGTCAGGTCACCCGTCGAGGACTGGATCGCCACGGCGGCACCCCGGTAGCCCTGGTTGCCCGTGAACAGCGAGGAGGTGACCCCGATCGGGCCGGCGATCCGACTTCCGAAGAATCCGGCCCCGCCGCGGATCGGGGCTCCCGAGAGGTTGCCGACGAAGCTGCTGGCGGTGACGGTCACCGCTCCGGACGCACCGTCGACCGTGAGCCCACCGCCGTAGTAGGCGGACTGGTCGTCGACGAAGGCGACTCCGTCGACCGTCACCGAATCGACGTCGAGGGCGGTCACCGCCGACTGGACGGCGTACGAGTGGGTGACGGTCACTCCGGACAGGACGAAGACGGTGGTGCTGTCGCCGCGGACCTCCAGGACCCCATTGGCACCACCGCCGTCGAGGACGAACGAGGCTGCGCCCGGCCCGGTGATGGTGAGGCTCTGGGTCACGGTCATCACCGAGCCGACGGGGACGGCGCCGGCTCCGGCGCAGAGCGCGGTGATGGTGATCGTGTCGGCGCCGGGGGCGGTCTCGCTCTGGCCGATCGCGTCCCGGAGGGACCCGGGTCCGCTGTCGGCGCAGGTGGTGACCACGAGGTCGCTGGCCGCTGCGGGCCCGCTCGTCCCGACGACGGCGACCATTCCCGCGCCCGAGGCGGCGAGGGCGGCGGCCGACCCGAGGGCGGTCACCCGGCGGGCGGAGGAGCGGGACGTCGGTGTGGTCACGGTGCTGGCGCTCCGGTGGTCGAGGGGCCCGGTCCGGCCCGGCGGCACCGAGACGGTACCGGACGGCCGACGTGGCTCAGCGACCGAGTGGCGCGAGCACGAAGTCCTCGTAGACCTGGGGGAGGGCCGACGCGAGCGGAGCGAGGTCGACGTCGGGCGCCAGCGCATCGGCTGCCTCGTGGAGGGGCAGCACCCCGAACCCGAAGTCGCGGACCAGGTGCCACAAGGCCTGGGCATTGCGGAGCGCCGCGTCGCTGCCTCCGGGTGCGAGGGTGCGGAAGGAGTCGGCGACGGTGCGCTCGGCACGGTCGAAGGCCTCCCGGGCGGTGGCACCGATGTCGGGGTGGTGGCGGGCGGCGAGGGCGCACTCCAGCCGCAGCCGGCGGGCCGGGACCGACTCCGGATCGACGAGCGCGCGGCCACCCGCGATGACCATCTGCCGATAGGTGGCCCGGTCGACACCGACGAAGGCCAGCGCCTTGGCGCCGACGAGGAAGTCGATGATCCCCGTGAGCGCCTCGGCGGCGAGCTCGTGCATGGACCCGAAGTGCTCGTAGACCCGACTCGCCGACAGGCCGGCGGCTCTGGAGATCCGGTTGGCACTCGCGTGCTCGAACCCACCCCGGGCGATGACCTCGAGGGCCGCGTTCATGAAGATGTTGGGGACGTCACCACCACTGGTGATCGTCGGCATGGGAATGATGGTCGTGAGGGTGGGCGTCACCGGTTCGACGTCGGTGGGCCGGGTGAGCGCGCGGGCGACGTCGAGCAGCGCGCGCGGCTCGGCCCGGGCCGACGGTGGGAGGAGGTCATGCAACAGCACTTCACCGACGATCGCCGCGAGCGCGTATCCGGCGGTCGCCTGCGGGACGGGATCGACGGCGGCGACGAACTCCCGGAACGACCGGGTGGCGTCGGCCACGACGGCGTCGGCCGAGTAGGGGTACCGACGCACGGTGGCGAGGACCTCGAGCGTGGCGACGGTCGTGGGTGACGGCCCGGCGAGCTCGCTGTGGAGCCGTTGCCCGGCGTCGCCGTCGCCGGAGGTGATCCACGTCGCGGCGTCACGGAGGAACTCGTCGAACCGGTCCCGGAGGCGGTCGGCCCAGAGAGCCGCGACCAGGTCGTCGGTGTCGTCGAACCGGCTGTAGAGCGGTCCGACGCTCAGGCCGGCCCGCCCGGCGATCCGGGGGAGGGACGCCCGGTCGACCCCCTCGGCGGCGATCTCGGCGACGGCCGCGGAGAGGATCTGCTCGGTGGTCTCGGCACCCCTCCGACGGGGGGTTGGACCGGCGGACGCCACGGCTGCGGGCACCGGCCGAGACTAGGCCTGGGGCGGGCGGGCGGCCCGGAGGCCCGCCTTGCAGATCCCGGACCGGGGCAGGAGAATAACAATTGTTCTCGCCTGTCCGAAGGAATCCCGTGGGGCACCGCAGCGCGAAGTGGGCCCGACTGGGCATGGTCCTCGGGATCGTCGTCGGCCTGTTCGTCGTGACGGCCGATCCGGGTCTGGCGGCGGGCGGGGCCGTCTCCCTGACCTCCTCGGCGGCGACGGTGGCCCCGGGATCCACCGTCGACCTCACCGCCGGCATGCCGGTGGCGGCGGCCGGATCGGTGTCTCAGGAGATCGTCCAGCA
>JAFMJM010000191.1 GCA_017853455.1 Acidimicrobiia bacterium
GAACCCGAGGTCCTCGATGTCGAGGATCTCGGTGATCGTGAAGCAGTCGTGCACCTCGGCGCAGTCGATCTGGCCCGGCTCGACGCCGGCCATCTTGTAGGCCCGCTCGGCCGCCATCGTGGTGGCGCGCAGACCGGTGAAGGTGCTCTTCTCGTGCAGGTACGGGTGGTCGGTGGCCACGCCGAATCCGGCGACGAACACCGGGTCGTCGGTGAACTCGGCGGCCCGCTCGGCGCTGACGAGCAGCACGGCGGCCGCTCCGTCGGTCTGCGGACAGCAGTCGAGCAGGTTGAGCGGGTGGCAGACCGGCACCGACTTGAGCACGTCCTCGATGGTGATCTCGTTCTGGAAGTGCGCGTACGGGTCGCGGGCGCCGTTGTAGTGGTTCTTGACCGCCACCGACGCCAGCATCTCGTGGGTGGTGCCGAACTCGTGCATGTGGCGGGTGGCGAACGGCGCGAACAGCACCGGTGCGGTCTCGCCGCGGGTGAACACCGGGTGCCCGGCGGCGGCGCGGGCGAGCAGGCCCTCGTCGGCCGACTTGTCGCGCATCTTCTCGACGCCGATGACGAGCACGACGTCGTGGACGCCACTCGCCACCGCCATGGCGCCCACCCGGAAGGCGTCGGAGCCCGACGGGCAGGCGTTCTCGATGCGGGTGCAGGGGATGCCGGCGAGGCCGATGGCGGTCGGCACGGTGTTGCCGCCGATGCCCTCCTGGCCCCACAGGGTGCCGCGCTGGGTGGCCACGAAGGCGGCCTCGACCTGGCTCGGGTCGAAGCCCTTGTCGACGGCGGTCACCGCGGCGTCGAAGGCGCCCGAGGCCATCTGCTCGTAGCTCTGGTCGAAGAGCTCGCCGAACTTGATCAGTCCGGCGCCGACGACCGCCACCTTGTTCCAGCTCACGCCGTTGCTCCTTCGCCGGCCGGGCGGACCCGGGCCTTGTAGCCGTAGACGGGGACGCCGCGCTCGTGGGCGTAGCGGCGCAGCACGAGGTCGACCTCGGAGCCGATCTCGAGGTCGTGGGAGTCGCCGATCACCTGGCACATCACCCGGGCACCGTCGTCGAGGTCGATGACCGCGAGGCCGAGCGGAGCCTGGAACGGCGCCGGCATGGTGTGGTTGACCACGTAGGTGTGGACCACGCCGTGGCGGGCGATGGGCTCGAGCACGAACTTGGTGCTGCCGCACGAGATGCAGTGCGGGTGGATGGAGGGCGGCGTGTTGATGGTGCCGCAGTCGACGCAGCGGGCCCCGAGCGCACCGAGGATCTCGTCGGCGCCGCGCACCAGCTGCGCGCTCTCGGGCGGGACGCCCATCGGGACGGTCTCGCCGGTGGGCACGAGCACGTTGCGGGCCCGCAGCACCTCGGGGTAGGTGACGGGGGAGCCGCCGGCCAGCACGTCGGCGATGGTCGCCGCGCCGGGCACCGGGCGGTCGACCTCGAAGAGCACGCCGGTGGCGCGACCGCCACCGAACGCCACGGCGGCGACCCGGCCGGCGGCGTCGAGGGCGGGAGCCGCACCGAGCAGCGCCGCGGCGGCACCGGTGTCGCCCACGGCGGCGTACACCGCGGCCGAGGCCGGGGTGCCGGCACCGAGGGTCTTGGCCACGGCCGACCCGAGGCGGCCGTCGGGGTCGGGGAGCGACCACGCGGTCGGCTCGAGGGCGCCGAGCTGGCCGCCGAGGTCGCGCATGATCGGCAGGAACACCTCTTCGCGGAAGAGCCGGCCGTCGTAGAGGTCGCGGGTCGCGAGCTCGCGGTCACCGCGGTAGCGGTCGAGGTAGGGGTGGGTACGGGTCACCCGGGCGCCGAGCGTGGCGGCGCCCTCGTCGTTGGCGAGCACGTAGGCCACGGCGGCGGCGCCGGAGCGCTCCTCGAAGCTCGTGCCCGGACCGGGGACCACGGCGTCGGCGGCCACCACCAGCGCCACCTGGGCACTGCCCGCAGCCACGGCGTCGGCGGCGGCGACGAGCGCCTCGATGCCCGAGTGGGCCGATCCGGCGGTGAGCGCCCCACCGGCCTTGGGCGAGCAGCCGACGGCGGCGGCGAGCACGGCGTGGCTCGGGCCCTCGGCGAACGGCGGGCGGGTGGTGCCCCACCACAGGCCGTCGACGATGTCGGCGTCGAGCCCGGCGGCGGCGAGGGCCCGGCGGGCGGCGTCGCAGGCGAGCGTCAGGACGTCCTCGTCGGGCGGGCAGGCGGCCGCCTGGCCCCGGCCGCCCTTGCGGCCCCAGGCGGCGGCGACGTCGGAGGCGGGCAGGCGCCAGGCCGGTGCGGCGGCGCCGACGGCGATGATCTTCACGGGATTGGTCACGGGCGGATGCTACCGGTGGGTGTGACGCGCCCGTCAGGTTGGGGTGTCGGGGTGCGGACCTCGGGGGCGTTGCGGCGGTACGGTCCGGCGGTGGATCAGGCAGTGTCCTCGGGGCACCCCCTCGAGGTGCACGGGTCGTGGCGCCGCCCGGTGGTGTGGGCCGCCATTCCGCTGGTGCTCGGTGCGGCGAGAGCCATGGACGCACTCGGCATCGCGCTCCCCCAGATCAGGGGCGAGCGGGGGATGCGCCTCCAGGACCTGCAGTGGGTCGGTCTGGCGTTCCTCCTCGCTCAAGCGGTCGTCCTCGTCTCGGCGGGTCGGGTCGGTGACCGGGTCGGACGCCGACCGGTCTTCATGACCGGCCTGGCCGTCGTCGTCCTGGGTTCGTTGGCGGTGGCCGTCGCCCCGGCCGACGGTTGGCTGGTGCCGGCCCGGATCTTCGAAGGGTTGGGAGCGGGGATCCTCGTCTCGGGCTCGTACGCGATCGTGCGCGACAACGTCTCCACCGAGATGTTGGGTCGGGCGTTCGGTCTGTGGGCGATGGTCGCGGGCATCGGAGGTTGGCTGGTGGGCCCGCTGGTCTACGGCGCGCTGACCTACTACGCGTCGTGGCGGTGGGTCATGGTCCTCAACGCCACCCTCGGCCTGATCGCACTGGTGCTGACCCCCAACTTCATCCCGGGCGGTCGGCCCCTGGCGATCGTCCGGCCGAGTGTGCGCCGACTGCTCCGCGACAAGAACTTCGTCGTCGCAGCCACCACCATCTCCCTGATCTTCGTCATCTTCGGCATGCTGTGGTTGACGCTGATCTTCTACTTCAACACCGTGCACGCACTGTCGGCGACGAAGATCGGACTGCTGGCGCTGGTCTACGGGATCCCCTACTCGGCGCTGCCGCCGTTCACGGGGCGGCTCGCCGACCGGGTGGGGGTGCGCCGCCCCCTGCTGATCGGCTTCGGACTCGTCGTGGCGAGCATGGTCCTGTTCTCGATCTCGACCGGGTCGCGCGACCTCGTGGGGACGGTCGTGGCGGTCACGTTGACCGGCGCAGGGGTGATCTTCGTCACGCCGGCGCTCAATGCCGTGGCGTTCCGGCAGATCCACGTCGAGGACCGCAGCGATGCGTCGGGGATCTTCCTGACGATGCGGCTGATCGGCACCGCGGCCGGGGTCGCGATCGCGACGACCATGCTGGGGTCGATCAGCGACACCACGAGACCGGCGTTCGGGGTGGTCGCCGGCTACGACCTCGCCGCGTCGTGGGTCGGGAGGCTGGGCGTCGTGGTCGCGCTCGTCGCCTTCGTCGTCGTCATGGCCGGCATCCGGCCGCGGGGCGTGACCTGGATCCCCGCCGCGGTCGGGAACGGGTCGGAGCCGACCGGGTCGGCCTGAGCGGAACCGCGGCGCCGGTCGGGATGCCCCCGGTGCCACCCGGGCGCTGACCGCGGCGACGGCGTCGGCCGCCGCGACGAGCCCCCGATGCCCGAAGCGGCCCAGAGGGCGGTGAGCTCCAGATCGGCCTCCTGCGAGCAGCCCACGGCGGTCGGTACCGGCCCGGCGCGTGGTGGGTTCCCCGGGATTCATCGTGGCCGTCGGGTGCTCCGATCGCGCCGTTCGATAGGGTGAATGTGCATTCACGGAAGAAGAGTGGGTCGAATGCGTTCACCGATGAGAACCGTCCGGGGCATCGCCCGTCGGGCCCGCGGGAGATGGCGGGCGCTGAAGTTTCGCTTGGGGCGCAACGCCCGATTTCGCGGCTTCGTCCACGAACACGATTCCCGGTATGTCCCCGATGCATCGGGGGCCGACCCGATGATGCGGGCGGCGATCGAGACCTTCGCCCGTGACGGCGTGGTGATGATCCCGGGCTTCCTGCCGGATGACGTCGTCGCCCGGATGGCCGACGAAGGGTGGCGGTCGGCCCGACCGTTGATGGCCGGCGACGACCCGGGCGGGCTGCGGACGCAGGAGTGGCCGGGCGGGCCGTTGCGGATCTACGACCTGATCGACGGCCCGGTGCCGACGGCAGCGGCGTTCTTCGACCACCCGTTCGTGGCGGAGTTCGCGGAGCGCACCACCACGGTCGGGATGCACGTGCTCGACGAGTACCTCGACGTCAAGTACGAGATCGACGGACCCGACACCAACGTCGTCGCCCACTTCGACCAGTGGAAGGTCCGGCTGAAGTTCTTCCTGCTGCTCTCCGACGTCGGCGACGAGCAGGCCCCGTTCGTGTACTACTCCGGCTCGCACCGCCCGGGCCGCTGGCGCGAGCGGGCCGACAAGCGGGTCTCCCGGACCGGGTTCGCGAAGTTCCCCGCCGCACGGGTCGCCGCGGTCCAGCGCCGCGAGGGGTTCCAACGCCGGGTCTTCACCGGCCGCGCCGGCGACCTCGTGATCGCCGACACCCGGGGCCTCCACGCCGGGTCGGTGCTCCGGTCGGGAGAACGACTGCTGGCGGTCCGCCTCTACGGGATGAACGGTCCCCAGTCCTGGGCCTGCTGACCCGGCCTCCGGTCCGACCGCCGGGTCGTGGTCGGCTCGTCAGCAGTGACCTGTCGGAGGGAGTGGGTAACGTGGTCCGCCTGACGGTCCGGTCGCTTCGGCGTCGGCTCCGGCCAGGGCGGTGTAGCCGAGTGGCTCAGGCAAGGGTCTGCAAAACCCTGGACGCGGGTTC
>JAFMJM010000192.1 GCA_017853455.1 Acidimicrobiia bacterium
CGTTGTTTGGGTGATTGTCGGGGCCAGAGGCCCCACAATCACCCAAACAACGATCTGGGTCCGCACGCACCGAGCCGGGGTCACCGACTCGGTCGGTGAACGGGGCGTGAATGGCGGTCGCGTCCGAGTCGGTCGGGGTGCCGGGCAGCTGCGACGACCGTAGGCTCGGCCCATGCAGCCGACCCGTCTCGTCATCATCGGTGGGGGACCCGCCGGCAACACCTGTGCCTCCGTGGCCGCGACCCTCGGCGCCGAGGTCACCATGGTCGAGCGCGACGTGGTGGGTGGTGCCGCGCACCTGTGGGACTGCATCCCGTCGAAGGCCATGGTCGCCACGGGTGGCGAGCTCGCCGAGCTGGGCCAGGCCCACGCCATGGGCCTGCAGGCCACCGGCGAGCTCGACCTCGACGCCCTGCGGGAACGGGTCGGCTCCATCGAGCAGCGACTCCGCACCGGCATGGTCACGCAGCTCGAGTCGCAGGGGGTCCGGCTCCTCCACGGCACGGCCCGCTTCGTCGGGTCGCACGAGATCGAGGTCACCGGAGCGGAGGGCACCGAGATCCTCACCGCCGACGCCGTGCTGGTCGCCACCGGCACCCGGCCGCGCATCCCCGACTGGGCGCCGATCGACGGCGAGCGGGTGCTCACCACCCGTCAGGCCTACCCGCCGTCGGAGATCCCGGGCCACCTCGTCGTGATCGGGTCGGGCGTGACCGGGGTCGAGTTCACGCACATGTTCCGGTCGCTCGGTTCCGACGTCTCGCTCGTCGTGTCGCGCCAGCAGGTGCTCCCGCAGAAGGACCCCGAGGTCGCGGCCGTGCTCGAGGACGCCTTCCTGGAACGCGGCATCCGGTTGCTCAAGGGCGCCCGGGCGTCGGCGATCGAGCGGACGCCCGACGGCGTGGTGGTGCGCTGCGACGACGACCGGCACGTCGAGGCGACCCACGTGGTGCTGGCGATCGGGTCGATCCCCAACACCGACGGGCTCGGGCTCGACCTCGCCGGGGTGGACGTCGACGCCGGCGGCTACGTCGTGATCGACCACAACTGCAAGACGACCGCCGACCACGTGTACGCCGCCGGCGACGTGTCGGGGAAGCTGCCGTTGTCGTCGGTGGGGGCGATGCAGGGCCGGAAGATCGCCGAGCACCTGCTCGGGCTCCACTCCCGGCCCCACCGCCACCTCGACTACGACAAGGCGGCGTCGGCCATCTTCACCCAGCCCGAGATCGCCGACGTCGGACTCGCCGAGGCCGACGCCTTCGCGTCGGGCCGCAAGGTGCGGGTGACCAAGGTGCCGTTCTCGACCAACGCCAAGGCGCTGATCAAGGGTGACCCGCGGGGCTTCGTGAAGATCGTGTCCGATCCGGCGACCGGCGTGATCCTGGGCGGGTCGATCGTGGGGCGCGCGGCCGCCGAGCTGATCAGCGTGCTGGCGGTGGCGGTCACCAACGGCCTGCGGGCCGAGGACATCGCCGACTCGCTCTTCGTGCACCCGTCGCTCGCCGAGTGCCTGACCGACGCCGCGACCTGACCCCGGCCGCCACCTGACCGGCGACGAGTGAGCCGGTGGGCGGGTGACCCGGCCGACTACTCGATGACGACGAGGAGGTCGCCGGTGCCGACGGTGTCGCCCTCGGCCACGCGGACCTCCTTGACGGTGCCCGCCTTCTCGGCGTTGATGTGGTTCTCCATCTTCATCGCCTCGAGCACCAGCACGCTCTGACCGACCTCGACGGCGTCGCCGGCGGCGACGAGCACCTTGAGGATCGTCCCCTGCATCGGGGCGGTGACGGTGCCGTCGGAGCCACCCGAGCCGCCGGCCGTGGTGGTCGGGCGGGGCCGGGCCCGGCGGGCGCCGCCGCCGGACGCCGCGGCCACCGGTGCGTCGGGGAGCCAGAGCTTGACGGAGAACCGCTTGCCGTTGACCTCGACCGGGACGGTGCGCTCCACGAGGTCGGGGGCGTCGGGAGCGTCGGTGGTCGGGGCGGCGCCGTCGAGCCCGGTGGCGGCGATCAGCGCGGTGAGGTCGATCTCGTCCTCGACCCACTTGGTGGAGTGGGCGCCGGCGGCGAAGTCGGGGTGGGCGAGCAGCGCGACGTGGGCCGGGATGGTGGTGTGGATGCCGGCCAGCACGAACTCGCCGAGTGCCCGCAGCGCGCGCGCCGTGGCCTTCTCGCGGTCGTCGGCGTGGACGATCAGCTTGCCGACCAGGTTGTCGTAGTACTGCGAGACGGTGTCGCCCTCGCCGTAGCCGCCGTCCCAGCGGACGCCCGGACCGGCCGGCACGACCATCTTGGTGATCGTGCCGGGGGAGGGGAGGAAGCCCTTGGTGGCGTCCTCGGCGTTGATGCGCATCTCGATGGCGTGCCCGCGCGGGGCGATGTCGGCCTGGGTGAACGACAGGGGCTCACCGGAGGCGACGCGGATCTGCTCGGCGACGAGGTCGATGCCGGTGACCATCTCGGTCACGCAGTGCTCGACCTGGAGCCGGGTGTTCATCTCGAGGAACCAGAACTCGCCGTCCTGGTAGAGCATCTCGACCGTGCCGGCGTTGACGTAGCCGCACCCCAGCGCGACCTTGACCGCGGCCTCGCCCATGGCGCGGCGCGTGGCGTCGTCGAGGCCGAACGCCGGCGACTCCTCGATGAGCTTCTGGTGGCGACGCTGGGTGGAGCAGTCGCGCTCGCCGAGCCACACGCCGTTGCCGTGCGTGTCGCAGAACACCTGGATCTCGATGTGGCGGGGCTTGGTGAGGTAGCGCTCGAGGTACGCCTCGGAGCGGCCGAAGTAGGCGGCGGCCTCCCGGGTGGCCGACTCGAAGCCGGCCTCCACCTCGTCGGGGCCGTGCACGACCTTGAGGCCCTTGCCGCCACCGCCGTAGGCGGCCTTGATGGCGACCGGCCAGCCGAACTCCTCGCCGAACGCCACGATCTCGCTGGTCGACTGGATGGGGTCGAGGGTGCCGGGGACCGACGCGACGTCGGAGGCGGCGGCCGCCTTGCGCGACGAGATCTTGTCGCCCATGACCTCGATGGCGGCGGGCGGCGGGCCGATCCAGATGGTGCCGGCCTCGGTGAGGGCCCGGGCGAAGTCGGCGTTCTCGGAGAAGAAGCCGTAGCCGGGGTGGACGGCCTCGGCACCGCTCTGGGCGACGATCTCGAGGATGCGCTCGGTGTTGAGGTACGACTCGGCGGCGGTCTGCCCGCCGAGGGCGTAGGCCTCGTCGGCGTAGCGGGTGTGGGCGGCGTCGCGGTCGAGGTCGGAGTAGACCGCCACGGTCCGGATGCCGAGTTCCCGGCAGGTCCGCATGACACGGATGGCGATCTCGCCACGGTTGGCAACGAGGATCTTCGACGGCAACGACACGGGCCCTCCCCCGGATGAGTCGCCGTATCCTACGGTCGATGGCGCCACCGCCCCCCATTTCGGACGCCCCGGGCGCCCCCGGGTCCGACGGTCCCGATCCCGCCCCGGTGCCGGGCGGCTGGCGGGTCCACCGGTTCGCCGAGATCGACTCCACCAACCGGTTCCTCCTCGACCGGGCCCGGGCGGGTGCGCCCGACCGCACGGTGGCGGTCGCCGACCACCAGACCGCGGGCCGGGGTCGGCTCGGCCGGACGTGGGAGGCCCGCCCGGGGTCGTCGCTGCTCGTGTCGGTGCTGCTGCGCCCGGTGGCCGATCCCGGCCGCATCGGTCGCTCGGCCGCCGCCGTCGGGCTGGCGCTGGCCGACGCCCTGGCCGAGGTCGCCGGGGTCGACGCCCGTCTGAAGTGGCCCAACGACCTGGTGGTGGCCGACGCCAAGCTCGCCGGGGTGCTGGCCGAGTCCGACCTCGTGGGCGGGGAGGTCCGGGCGGTGGTGGTGGGGGCGGGCTGCAACCTGCGCGCCGACGCCGTGCCGCCCGAGCTGGCCGGGGTCGCCACCGCCTGCGAGACGGTCGCCGGCCGGGCCCCCGACCGAGACGCCCTGCTCGACGCCTTCCTCGCCGCGCTCGACCATCACCTCGCCGCGCCCGACGCCCTGGCCGACGCGGTCCGGGCGCGGTCGGCGACCCTCGGCCGGCGGGTGCGGGTCGACCTCGGTGCCGACCGGGTCATCGAGGGGCGGGCCGTCGACCTCGCCGACTCGGGCGCGCTGGTGGTGCGGTCCGACGACGGCACCGAGACCACCGTGGCGGTGGGTGACGTCGTGCACCTCCGACCCGTCGACTGACCGACCGTCCCCGACGGCGCCGACGGGTCCGACGTCGCTCAGACGAAGTCGACGCCCGCCACCACGCGGTCGCGGAACGCCTGCGCCAGCCGGGTGGTGACCGGTCCGGGTGCGCCGGGCAGCGCGACGCCGTCGATGGTGCCGATCGCCTGCACCTCGCGGGTGGTCGAGGTGAGGAACGCCTCGTCGGCGGTGCGGAACGCGTCGAGGGAGACCGGCGCCTCGGTGCACGGCACGCCGAGGGCGGCGCAGCACTCGATCGTGATCGCCCGGGTCACGCCGAGGAGCGGTCCGGCCTCGGCGGGCGGGGTGCGGACGCCCCCGGCGTGGACGACGAACACGTTGGAACCGGTGGCCTCGCACAGGTCGCCGCGGGTGTTGGCGAAGATCGCCTCTCCGGCACCGTGCGCCTGGGCGTGGGCGAGGGCGCGCACGTTCTCGGCGTAGGAGATCGTCTTGAGCCCGGCGGTGGCGCCGTGCTCGTTGCGCGACCACGGCACGACCACCACCGACGCCGTCGGTGGGAACGGGGCGACCGCCCCGACCGCGATGACGGCGGTCGGACCGCCGTCGCCGCGCTCGGAGCCGAGTGGGGCCGGTCCGCCGGTGACGGTGATGCGCAGGCGCGCCTCGGGGATGCCGTTGGCGGCGATGACGGCCTCGGCGCCGGCGCGCAGGACCGCCCGGTCGGGCACGGTGAGCCCGAGGGCCGCCGCCGACCGGTCGAGCCGGTCGAGGTGGCGGGTCCAGGCGAA
>JAFMJM010000193.1 GCA_017853455.1 Acidimicrobiia bacterium
CCTCGATGCCCTTCTTGAGGGTCATCGGGTTGGCGCCGGCGGCGACGTTGCGCAGACCCTCGCGGACCATGGCCCACGCGAGCACGGTTGCGGTGGTGGTGCCGTCACCCGCGACGTCGTCGGTCTTCTTGGCGACTTCCTTGACCAGCTCGGCGCCGATCTTCTCGTACGGGTCCTCGAGGTCGATCTCCTTGGCGATGGAGACGCCGTCGTTGGTGATCGTGGGAGCACCCCACTTCTTCTCGAGGACGACGTTGCGGCCCTTCGGGCCGAGAGTGACGCGGACGGCGTCGGCGAGCTTGTTCATGCCCGCCTCCAGCGACCGACGAGCGCTCTCTGCGTAGGCGATCTGCTTCGGCATGGGTTCTCCTGGGTGTGGAGTGGTTGGTTGGGGGATGTCCCCGGGCCGGGCCCGCCCGGCGGCGGTGCGCCGTCCTGGCATTCGGGTCTGGCACTCGGGGGGTGTGAGTGCTAACCAGTCTGGCAGTCGCGGGCCGAGAGTGCAAACCACCCCCGGCGGGCCGTCCGGACCGCCCCCGAGGGCCTCCGGTCAGGCGGCGGCGACGAAGAGGAGCGCCGCCACGTCGGCGGGCACGCGCTGGGTCCCGGCCGCCGTCTCCACCACCACGACGTCGCCGTCGCGACCGGTGACCGACGCCGTCGAGCCCGGGATCAGCCCGGCGCCCGCCACGAAGGCCAGGGCGTCGTCGTCGAGCTCGAGCTCCTCGGAGATGCGGGCCACCACGGCCGGCCCCGGCGCCGCGACGGCCAGGGTGGTCGTCGGACCGTGGGTCGGTCGGTGGGCCGAGCCGGGGATCGGGTTGCCGTGCGGGCAGGTCGCCGGGTCACCGAGGAGCTCGACCAGCTTCGCCTCGACCTCGGCCGAGATGGCGTGCTCCCAGCGGTCGGCCTCCTTGTGGGCCTTCTCCCAGTCGAGCCCGATCACGTCGACGAGCAGGCGCTCGGCCAACCGGTGCCGCCGCACCACCGACACCGCCAACTCGCGCCCCGGATCGGTGAGGGCGACGGTGCGGTCGTCGCGCAACTCGGCGTAGCCCTGGTCGACGAGCCGGTTCACCTGCTCCGAGACGGCCGCCGCCGAGAACCCGAGGCGCTCGACGATGCGGGCGCGCAGGGGCGGGATGCCCTCCTCCTCGATCTCGAGGATCGTCTCGAGGTACTCCTCGGTGGCGTCGTGCAGCTCGGCCATCGTGCGGTCCGCCGACCTAGAGCCCGGCCGCCACGAGCACCAACTCGGTGCCGAAGCCGATCACGAGCCCGGCGAAGAGGCCCCACATCACGTGCATCTGGTCGTGGTCGAGCTTGGCGGCCACCCGCAGCAGCTGCACGACGACGTAGAGGATCGAGCCGGCGGCGAGCGACAGGAACAGGATCGAGAGCCACTCGCTCGTCCAGGCCTGGCCGACCACCGTGCCGAGGAAGGTCGGGCCGCCGGCGATCAGGCCCATCAGGCCGAGGAAGCCCCACGACGGGCGCTCCTGCTCGCTCGTGAGCGGCGCCACGATGCCGAAGCCCTCAGTGGCGTTGTGCACCGCGAACCCGATGACGAGCAGCACCGCCAACTTGGTGAGGTCGGTCTTGGCGGCCTGGCCGATGGCGAGGCCCTCGGCGAGGTTGTGGATGCCGATGCCCACGGCGATCATCAGGGCGATGCGCTTGGGCTCGCTCAGGGTGGCGAGGCCCCGGGCCGGAGCGAACTCCGCCACCGCCGCGGCCCCGGGGCCGAGCGACGGCACCGTGGCCCGGTGCTCCGATCGGCGCTTCGACCAGCGGTCGTAGGCGACCAGGCCGAGGAGGCCGACCCCGAGACCGACCACGAAGATCAGGCCGCGCCCGACGAACGTGCCCCACTCGTGGTCCTCGAGGGCGTGCTCCACCGGCTCGAAGGCGTGGATCACCGTCTCGACGAGCAGGAAGACGAGCACGCCGGCGGCGCCGGCGTTGAGGACCGACCGCCACATCACGGACAGGCCCCGGATCCGCCCGACGGGCAGGCCCAGGAAGATCGTGACTCCGGCGATGGCACCGAGGAGGATGATCTGACCGGTCGACATGGCACCTCCGGGGGAAGCGGCCGGACCCCGTCCGGCGGGAAGTCAGGGCAACCTAACCTGAATTCCCCCCGAGTGCAAGTCCCCCACCACCACGGTCGCCGGGGTCAGCCCCCGCCACCACCGCGGTCGCCGTGATCAGCCCCCGGCGACTGCCGGGACGATGCTCACCACGGTGCGCTCGGTCACCTCGGTGTCGACCCCGCCGAGGAAGCGGATGTCCTCGTCGTCGACGAAGACGTTGACGAAGCGGCGCAGCTTGCCGTCGCCGTCGAAGAGCCGCTCCCCGAAGCCGGGGTGCGCCACCTCGAGCGCCTCGAGCACCGCCTGCACGGTGCCACCGTCGATCGTGACCTCGCCTGCGCCACCCGAGAGCTCGCGCAGCTGGGTGGGGATCCGGACGGTCGCCATGGTCAGGCCTCCTGGGTGAGCTCGGGGAACGCGGCACGGAATGCGTCGAGCCGCGGGGGGATGGTGGTCGTCACGCTGACGTGGGGCGCGATCGCGTCGAGCGTCTTGAGGCCGTGGCCGGTGACGTAGGCCACCACCCGCTCGTCGCGGCGCACGACACCCTCGCGGGCGAGCTTGGCCAGCGTGGCGATGGTCACGCCGGCCGCCGTCTCGCCGAAGATGCCCTCGGTGCGCGCCAGGAGGCGCATGCCCTCGACCACCTCGTCGTCGGTGACCGAGCCGCACGCTCCGCCGGTCTTGCGGATGACGTCGAGCGCGTAATAGCCGTCGGCCGGGTTGCCGATGGCCAACGACTTCGCGATCGTGCTCGGCCGCACCGGGTGCACGTCGTCGACACCGTCGGCGAACGCCGTCGCCACCGGCGAGCAGCCGAGGGCCTGGGCCCCCGACACCCGCACCACCGGCTCCTCGTCGAGGAGACCCACGGTGTGCAACTCGTGGAAGCCCTTGTGGATCTTGGTGAGCAGCGATCCGCTGGCGATCGGCACGACCACGTGGTCGGGGGTCTCCCAGCCCAGCTGCTCCGCGGTCTCGTAGGCGAGGGTCTTCGAGCCCTCGGCGTAGAACGGCCGCACGTTGACGTTGACGAACGCCCACGGGAACTCCGCCGCCAACTCGGCGCACAGACGGTTGACGTCGTCGTAGTTGCCGTCGATCGCCACGACGTTGCCGCCGTAGACGGCGGTGGTGAGGATCTTCCCGGCCTCGAGGTCGGAGGGCACGAAGACGAACGACTCGAGCCCGGTGCGCGCGGCGGCCGCCGCCACGGCGTTCGCCAGGTTCCCGGTGGACGCGCACGCTGCCGTCTTGAAGCCGAAGTCGAGCGCCTTGCCGAGCGCCACCGCCACGACCCGGTCCTTGAACGAGTTCGTGGGGTTGCGGGTGTCGTCCTTGATCCAGAGCTCACCGAGGCCCAGCTCGGCGGCCAACCGGTCGGCCCGCACGAGCGGCGTCCACCCGGCGTTGAGCGCGGCGCCCGCCGGTGCCGACACCGGCAGCAGGGGCCCGTAGCGCCAGATCGACGCCGGGCCCGCGGCGATCGCCTCGCGGCTGATCGACCCCTTGATGGCGTCGTAGTCGTAGGTCGCCTCGAGCGGGCCGAAGCACCACTCGCAGGTGTAGATCGGTGCGATCGGGTACTCGCGTCCGCACTCCCGACAGCGCAGGGCGGTGTGGCTCGCCATGGTGGTCCTCCTTGCGTGCTCCGGACGCCGGGGCGCCCATCCCGGTCCGCACCGTGCGACCCGGGAGGTCCGCGCTCGGAGCGCCGTGAGTGGAGGTCCACTCGTGGCTGCTCATCGGTCAGGCATTGGCACCTGGTTCCGGTCTCCCCGTTGCCGGGGGGATCGGGACTGGTTGCCGCGGCTTCACAGGGCCTGTCCCTCAGCCGCTCTCGATGAGCGCGTGCCCGACAGGGTAGCACCGGGGCGGCCCTAGGCTCCCAGCCGATGTCCGACCTGACCCTGGCCGCCCGGCTCGCCACCGCCAAGTACCACTCGGGCACCACGGTGTCGGTCTGCATCCCGGCCCGGGACGAGGAGGCCACGGTCGGCCACACCGTGGCCACGATCCGCCGGACCCTGATGAAGCACGTGGCCCTGGTCGACGAGGTCATCGTCATCGACGACGGCTCCACCGACGCCACCGCCGAGGTCGCCGCCTGGGAGGGGGCGACGGTCCACTCGTCGGCGTCGATCCTCCCCGACCTCGCCCCGGGCTCGGGCAAGGGCAACGCACTGTGGAAGTCGCTGTACGTCAGCTCTGGCGACCTCGTCTGCTGGGTCGACGCCGACATCCGCAACTTCGGCTCGCACTTCGTGACCCACCTGCTCGAGCCGCTCCTCACCGATCCCGCCATCGGCTTCGTCAAGGGCTACTACCGGCGACCGCTGCACGGGGCGCCGACCGGTGGCGGACGGGTGACCGAGCTCGTCGCCCGACCGCTCCTCAGCGCCCTGTTCCCCGAGCTCACGCGCTTCGTCCAGCCGCTCTCGGGCGAGTACGCGGGGCGGCGGAGCCTGCTCGAGTCGGTGCCGTTCGTGCAGGGGTGGGGGGTCGAGCTCGCCCTGCTGGTCGACCTCGCCGAGCGGTACGGCATCGACGCGTTGGCCCAGTGCGACCTCGGCGTGCGCGAGCACCGCAACCGCACCCTCGACCAGCTCGCCCCCCAGGCGATGGCGGTGATGCTCACCGCCCTGCGCCGCGCCGGCATCCCCGACGAGCGGCTCGCCACGACGTTGATCCGCACCGACGCCGAGCACCACTTCGAGCAGATCGAGGTCGAGGTCCGCGAGCGCCCCCCGATGGTCGACGTCCCGGGCTACCGCACCCGCCACCCCTAGCGGCC
>JAFMJM010000194.1 GCA_017853455.1 Acidimicrobiia bacterium
CGGGGCGTCCCGTCGGTGAACGCCCGGTGGAGCAACATCGTGGCGATCCTCGCCGGCGACTTCCTGCTCGCCCGGGCCTCCTCGCTGGCGGCGTCGCTCGGCGCGGACGTCGCCGCACTGCTGGCCGCCACCATCGGCGAGCTGTGCCGGGGCCAGGTGCTCGAGCTCCAGCACCTGTTCGACCGGGACCGCTCCGAAGAGGTCTACGCATCGGCGATCGAGGGCAAGACGGCGGCGCTGTTCGCCACCTCGTGCCGGGTCGGCGGCATGGTGACCGGCGTCGACGACGCCACCCTCGACGCCCTCACCCGGTTCGGTCACCACCTCGGGATGTGCTTCCAGGTCGTCGACGACGTCCTCGACCTCACCTCCACCGACGAGGCGCTCGGCAAGCGCGCCGGCCAGGACCTCCTCGAGGGCATCTACACGCTGCCCGTGATCGACGCCCTGCGCACGTCCGCCGAGCTGCGCGACCTGCTCGGCGGTCCGATCGACGGGACCCAGCTCGCCCGGGCCCGCGAGATCGTGGTGGCGAACGGCTCCGTGGAGGTCGCGCTCGGCGTGGCGCGCGACCACGCCACCAAGGCCAACGAGGCGCTCACCGGGGCCGACCGCCTCGACCCCGACGTCGTGGCCGGGCTCACCCGCCTCGTCGACGGCCTCGTCACCCGCGACCACTGATTCGCTGTTTGGACGTTTTCGGGTGCCCTGGCACCCGAAAACGTCCAAACAGCGAGGTGGGAGGTGTGAGACCGGGTCAGGCGTCGACGTCGTGGAGGAACTCGAGCACGGCCCGGTTGAACGCGTTGGGCTGCTCGACCATCAGCCCGTGGGCCGCGCCCCGGAGCTCACGCAGTCGCGCCCCCGGGATCATCTCGGCCAGCTCCTCGGCGTCACCGAGCGGTGTGAGCATGTCCTGGGAGCCGGTGATGACCAGGGCCGGGACGTGCACGTCGCGGAGCTCGAAGCGCAGGTCGTCGTGGAGGTCGAGGATGGCGTCGACCTGGGCGGCGAAGTGCTCGGGGTCGCCCTGCATGACCAGGCGACCGAGCACGTTGATCCAGACCCCGAACCGTCGGTGGAACCGGGGCCCGACGAGCCAGCGCATGCCGTCGCCCGACATCGCCGACATCCCGTCGGACCGGACCCGGTCCGCCCACTCGGCGAGGAGCTCGCGGCGCCACGGATGGTGCCGGCACGCCGTGCAGGCGAGCACCAGGCTGCGGACCCGCTCACCGTGGCGAACGCCCAGGATCTGGGAGATCGCCCCGCCCATCGACGCCCCCATGACGTGGGCGGTGTCGACCCCCTCGGCGTCGAGGACCGACACGGCGTCGCGGGCCATCTGCTCGAGGGAGAACGGGTGCGGCGCGTTGGTGCTCGCGCCGACCCCCCGGTTGTCGATCGCGAAGCAGCGGTACCGCCGACCGAAGGCCCGGCGCTGGAGACCCCACCCACGCGAGTCGGTGCCGAGGCCCTGGATCATCAGGAGCGGCACGCCGTCGGGCCGACCCCACACGTCGTAGGCGACGAGCACGCCGTCGGTCGCGGTGACGTACCTCACCGGTCGTTCACCGGATCGCTCCGTCGCCCGGTCGACCGAGCAGAGCGGTCACCGACGCGCGCACCGACTCGGCGAGCTCCGCAGCGGCGAGCGGGTCACCGGCCTCGGTGCCCTCGGGCGGGAGCAGTGGTGCCCCGATCCGCACCGACCACGCCGCCACCGGCAGACCGAGCGGACCGCGCAGGGCCAGGGCGACGGGCAGCACCGGGTATCCGAGGGTCGCGGCGATCACACCGCGGGGCGCCTCGCCGGCACCGGTGCCCAGCCACCGTCGGGTCAGGGGCACCGCGGCGAGGTGACCGGACCGCAGGACCGCGGCGACGTCGCCGCCGTGGCCACTGACCCCTCCCAGCTTGTGGGTGAGCGCGCCGATCACCGGCGGCGCGGCCAGACCGACGACCCGCAGCCGCCGGGCGACGGTGCGCTGCACCGCCCCGACGAGCACCAGCGGCTCGACCAGCAGCGGTCCGTGGTTGGCGACGAGCAGGGCGGGGCCCTCGGTCGGGAGGTGCTCGGCGCCGTCGATCCGCATCGGAATGCGACCGGCCACCGGGGCCAGCACGAAGTCCTGGAGGTGCGGGTCACCGCCGAACGCGTCCACCGCGTAGTGGCCGGTCAGTCGCCGGCGCAACGCCCCCACCACCGGATCGCGCCGGAGCAGGCGGTCGTCGTCGATCCCGTAGTTGGGGACCACCGGAGCCGCCACCGCCACGCCGTCGGGGGTCACGCGCCCGACTCCCCGACCAGGCGGAGGTGCGGGCCGCCGTCGTCCGCCACGGCCGTCGACACGTTCGACACGACCGGCGCCACCGGGGTCACGCTGGCCCACGCGAAGAGGTCGGCGAGCACCTGCTGCGTCGGGACCAGGTCGACCAGGCCGAGCTCGGTGCGGGCGCGGGTGTCGTCGGCGACGAGGCCGCGGCGCATGAGGTCGATCACGTGGGCGGGCACCGGCGCACCGAGCACCTCGGCGGCCCGCGCCGCCGCCGGCCAACCGGGCCCCCAGGTGGGGACGGGGATGCGCCGACCGAGGTGGACGGCCTGCCACGGGCTCGCGGCTCCCGGACCCACGACGTTGAAGGCCCCCTCGGCCCGGCGCAGCAGGGCGGCGACCATCGCGCGGGCGGCGTCGTCGGTGTGGAGCAACTGGAACGGTGGGTCGGCGAGGGCGGGCACCGGTACCGCGGGGAGCCGCAGCAGGCGCCCGATCGGGCTCGGGGCCCGCGACCCCGACACCGGGGCGAGGCGCAGGGCGGCGACCGGGATGCCGTGGCGGCGCGAGAGGCTGGCGGCGTGGGCCTCGACGTCGAGGCAGGTCCGGCCGAAGGGCGACGCCGGGCCGAGCACGGCACCCTCGTCGGGGACCTCGCTGCGCCGTCGGCCGCGCCCGTAGACCTCGAGGCCGCTGCGCACCACGACGTGCTCCAACGCGCCGGCCCGCACCGCGGCGCCGAGCGCGTTGACGGTGCAGTCCTCCGACGCCGGCCCGGCCGCACGCACCCCGAGCCGGGCCGCCGGCTCGTAGACGCCGAAGTGGGCCACCGCCGTGGGCGCGAAGTCGCGCACGAAGGCGATCAGCCGTTCGCGGTCGCGGGGGTCGATCCGGGTGAAGGTGGCCCGGCGCAACCGCCGCCGCGGCGGAGCCAGGTCGAACCCCACGACCGCCTCGACGTCGGCGCGCTCCTCCAGGAGCTGCGCGACGCGGGTCCCGAGGTGCCCACCCATGCCCGTGACCAGAACCCGCATCGCCGGACCTCACCGCGGCCGGAGTGGCCTCGGGCCAGCGTACGCGCGCTCGCGACGTCTCAGTCGTCGGATCCGGGGACTTCGGGCCGGAGGTGCGGGAACAGGATGACCTCGCGGATCGAGGAAACCCCGGCGATCAGCATGACCAGCCGGTCGACGCCGATCCCGAGACCGCCACACGGCGGCAGCCCGTACTCGAGGGCGCGCACGTAGTCCTCGTCGACGCCGTGGGCCTCGTCGTCGCCGGCGGCGGCGAGCAGGGCCTGCGCCTCGAACCGCTCCCGCTGGTCGATCGGGTCGTTGAGCTCACTGAACGCGTTGGCGAGCTCGCGGCCCAGCACGACCGCCTCGAAGCGCTCCACCAGGGCGGGATCGTCACGGTGCACCCGGGCGAGGGGCGAGACCTCGCGCGGGTAGTCGACGACGAACAGGGGCCCGACGACGTTGGGCTCGACGGTCTTCTCGTAGAGCTCGAGGACCAGCTTGCCCGGACCCCACCCGCGCTCGCGCGGCACCCCGGCGGCGTCGCAGGCGGCCTCGAGCTCGGCGATCGGCGCGGCCGGGTGCACCCGCACCCCGGCGTGCTCCTCGATGAGGTCGATCATCGTCCGGCGCGGCCACGGCGGCGTCAGGTCGACCGCACGGTCGTCGACGGTGACCACCGACGAGCCGGTCGCGACGCGGGCGCACTCGGCGACGAGCTCCTCGGTCAGGGTCATCATGTCGGTGTAGTCGGAGAACGCCTCGTAGCACTCGAGCATCGTGAACTCGGGGTTGTGTCGGGTCGACAGCCCCTCGTTGCGGAACACCCGGCCGATCTCGAACACCCGCTCCATCCCGCCGACGAGCAGCCGCTTGAGGTGCAGTTCGAGCGCGATGCGCAACGTGAGCGGCAGGTCGAGGGCGTGGTGGTGCGTCTCGAACGGACGGGCGGCGGCACCCCCCGCCTGCACGTGCAGCACCGGGGTCTCGACCTCGACGTAGCCCCGTTCGTGCAGGAGCCGCCGCAGCGTGGCGACCACCGCCGAGCGCACGGCGAAGACCCGTCGGGCCTCGTCGTTGGCGATCAGGTCGACGTACCGCTGCCGGAACCGGGTGTCGACGTCGGAGAGACCGTGCCACTTGTCGGGCAGCGCCCGGACGGCCTTGGCCAGGAGCGTGAACGAGGCCACCTTGACCGACAGCTCGCCACGGCGGGTCTTCATCACCGCACCCTCGGCACCCACCCAGTCACCGAGGTCGAGCTCGTCGAAGGCGGCGTGGGCGGCGTCACCGATCTCGGCGCGCGAGACGAACAGCTGGATGGTGCCGCCACCGTCGCGGAGGGTCGCGAAGGTGAGCTTGCCCTGGCGGCGCAGGAGCACCACCCGCCCGGCCACCCGCACGACGTCGTCGGACTCGACCCCCGCCTCCAGGCCGCCCCAGTGCTCGAGCACCTCGGCCGACGTGTGGGTCCGGTCGAACCGGACCGGGTAGGGGTCGACCCCGCGGGCCCGCCACTCGTCGAGCTTCGCCAGCCGACGGGCCCGCTCGCCCGCGGGCGTCGGGACGTCCGGGTCGGCGGCGCCGGTCGGGTCGG
>JAFMJM010000013.1 GCA_017853455.1 Acidimicrobiia bacterium
AGGTGTCGCAGGCGGTGAGGATCTTCGACATCACCGAGCGGGTCTCGGCGATCCAACCCCAGGGCAGGTCGTCCTTGAGGCCGCCGATGCGGTTGAAGTTGGGGTGGAACCGGCCGCCGGTCGCGCCCTCGATGAGGTTGAGGACGTGCTCGCGGTCGCGGAAGCCGTAGAACGCCGGCGTGAGGGCTCCGAGCTGCAGGCCCATCTCGCCGAGGAACAGCACGAACGTCGCGATGCGCGACAACTCGGTGAGGATGGTGCGGATGTAGGCGGCGCGCGGCGGCGCCTCGACGCCCATCAGGCGCTCGGCGGCGTCGACGAACGGCACCTCGTTGGCGAAGCTCGACAGCCAGTCGATCCGGTTGATCAGCGTGGTGATCTGCGGGTAGGTGCGGAACTCCGTGAGCTTCTCGTAGCCGCGGTGCATGTACCCGATGACCGGGTCGGCGGCCAACACGCGCTCGCCGTCGAGGCGGACCACGAGGCGCAGCGTCCCGTGGGTGGCGGGGTGCTGGGGCCCGAGGTTGATGATCATGTCGCCGGTGTCGAGCTCGACGTTGATCTGCGCGTCGGCCAGATGGCGGATGGCGTCGCGGTCGACCTCGAATCCGGGCGCGTTCGCGGGACTCTCGGTGGTGCTCACTCCTCACCCCCTCCGTCGGTGCCGGCGCCGACGGCGGCGGGCTCCTCGCCCGGCATGCCCTCGACGTCGACCAGGCCCGGCCACGGCTTCACGACGCGGGCGAGCAGCGGGAAGTCCTTGCGGAGCGGGTGCCCCTCGAAGTCGAGGGGGAGGTACAGGTGGCGCAGCGCGGGGTGGCCCTCGAAGCGGATCCCGTACATCTCCCAGCACTCACGCTCGTGCCAGTCGGCCCCGGGGTAGACCGGGACCCACGACGCCACGGCCGGAGCGGACTCGTCGACGTCGGTCTTGAAGGTGATGCCCCAGTGGCGGTCGGTGGACTGCACGTGGGCGAAGACCTGGAAGCGGCCGGCCGATCCGGCAGCACCGTAGGTCGTGGTGGTCGGTTGCACCGGCGACGAGGTGTCGGCGCTGTCGCCGTCGCCCTCGGCGGGGGCGGGCATCCAGTCGATGCCGGCCACGAAGGAGAGGTAGTCGCACTCGAGCGGGCCCTTGGCCACCTCGGCGACGCGGAGCCAGGCGTCGGGGGCGACGCGCACGACGAGCCCGCCGCAGGCGTCGGCCGACTCGACCACGGCTTCGCCGAGGGCCGCGCCCAGGCGGGCGAGCAGCTCCTCGTGGACCGGGTCGGGGGTCGCGACCTCAGCGACCTCGGCGACCTCGGCGACCTCGGGGGTCTCCTCCGGCGCGGCGTCGGGGGTGGCGTCGTCAGGCAACGGACACCGCCGATCCGGGCTTGGCGGTCAGCTCGACGGGGGTCCCGCGGTCCTCCCGGACCACGATCGGCTCGCCGCGCCAGCGCTTCTGGATGTCGTCGTTGCCGATGCCCTCGTTCTGGATGCGCTCCTGGAGCATGACGATGCCCTGGAGCAGCGCCTCGGGCCGCGGCGGGCACCCGGGGACGTAGACGTCGACCGGGATGATCTGGTCGGTGCCCTTCGTGACCGAGTACGAGTCCCAGTATGGGCCACCGCAGTTGGCGCACGAGCCCATCGAGATGACGTACTTCGGGTCGGGCATCTGCTCGTAGAGCCGACGGATCGCCGGGGCCATCTTGTCGGTGACGGTGCCCGAGATGACGACGAGGTCGGCCTGACGCGGGCTGGCCGGGAACGGGATGACCCCGAGACGCATGACGTCGTACCGGGGGCTGGCGAAGGCGGCGCCCATCTCGATCGCGCAGCAGGCGAGACCCCACTGGAAGCACCACAGCGAGTACTTGCGGCTGTAGTTGAGGAGCCAGGTGAGGGGCTTGGGCATCCGCCCCTTGTCGATCAGGCCCACCGGAGCACCCCCTTGCGCCAGGCGTAGACCAGCCCGAAGGCGAGGATCAGCACGAAGACGACCATCTCGACCAGGCCGAACCAACCCAGGTTCTCGAGGTTGACCGCCCAGGGGAAGACGAACACCGCCTCGACGTCGAACAGGACGAAGAGGAGCGCGAACACGTAGTACCGGACGTTGGACTGGCCGAAGGCCAGCGTCGGGTCGGAGCCCGCCTCGTAGGAGACGTACTTCTCCGGCTGGGGCCGGGACGGACGCACGAAGCGACCCAGGCCGAGCATCGCCGTGACCATCAGGACCGCGGCGCCCATCAGCACAGCCACGGCGAGGTAATTCCGATAGAACTCCGTCACCCCGCGGCCTCTCCCTCACGCAGCGCACCCGCCCGCCGGGGCAGTCTAGGCAGCGGTGGCGCCCGGGGATCGAACCGTGGCGGTCCGGATTCGCGGCTCCCGACCACCCCGTCCGGGTCGGACCTGCGACGATGAGGGGGTGACCCGGGTCCTGACCCCCCGACCGCCCCGCACGGCCTTCGTCCTGTCGGGCGGCGGCAACCAGGGGGTCGCCCAGGTCGGGATGCTGCGGGCCCTCGTCGAGCGGGGGATCCTGCCCGACGTCGTGGTGGGGACCTCGGTCGGCGCCCTCAACGGGGCCGCCTTCGCCGGCTCCCCCGGGCTGGAGCGGGTCGACCACCTCGAGCGGGTCTGGACGGGCCTCACCAGCGAGTCGGTGTTCCCGGGCGGAACCCTGCGCCGGGCCTGGAACCTGTTGCGCCGGGACGACCATCTCATCCCCGACACCGGGATGCGGGCCCTGATCGAGGGGACCCTGGTGCCCGACACCTTCGAGGAGCTGGCCGTGCCCCTCCGGGTGGTCACCGCCGACCTCTCGACCGGCAACGAGCTCGTCTTCGCCGCCGGCCCCCTGCGCCCGGCCCTCCTGGCCTCGTCGGCCCTCCCGGGGATCTTCCCCCCCGTGCCCCACGGGGGCGGGATCCTGGTCGACGGGGCCGTGGTGAACCTCGTGCCCATCTCCCACGCCCTGGCCGGGCCGGTGGACCGGATCTTCGTCCTCGACGTGAGCGACCCCATGGGCGACCGGCCCCTGCGCTCCCCCCTCGACGTGGTGGTCCGGGCGATGGCCATCTCCCGGGACCAGCGCTTCGACCTCGAGCTCCAGTGGGTGCCCGAGGACGTCGAGCTCGTGGTCCTGCCCCCGCCGGCCGACGACCGGGACTTCTTCGACTTCGGCGGCGCCCGGGAGCTGATCGACCAGGCCTTGTCGCTGGCCCACCGGGCGCTCGACGACCACGAGGTGCGCCCCAACCGACAGCGCCTGCGGCGCTGGTGGAAGCGCCTGCGGGACTAGAGGGTCAGGCTCCGGGGCGCTGCCGGTGCTCGACCCCGTCCGTGCCGGCGATCAGCACGTCGGCGGTCAGCCCCACGAACAGGCCGTGCTCGACGATCCCGGCCCGCTCCTGGAGCCGGGCGGCCAGCCGGGGGACGTCGTCGATCGGCCCGAAGTCGGCGTCGAGGATCCAGTTGCCCTCGTCGGTGACGAACGGACCGACGCCGTCGGGGCGCAGCACCACCCGGGCCCCGAGGGCCTCGAGGAAGTCCCGCTCGGTGCGGGCCGCGAAGCGGATGACCTCGACCGGCACGTGGCACCGGGTCCCGAGGAGGGCCGAGGGCTTCGAGGCGTCGACCACGATGACCTCGCGGCGGGTGGCCTGGGCCACCGCCTTCTCCCGCAGGAGCGCCCCGCCGTACCCCTTGATCAGGTCGAGGGCGGGGTCGACCTCGTCGGCGCCGTCGATCGTGACGTCGACGACCGGGCGGTCCTCGAACGTGACGAGCGGGATGCCCAGCTCCCGGGCCGCCGCGGCGCTCACCTCCGAGGTCGGGATGCACACCACGTCACGGAGGCGACCCTCGGCCAGCGCCGCCCCGATCGCCCGGATCGCCCAGATCGCGGTCGATCCGGTGCCCAGCCCGACGGTCGTCCCGGACTCGACCCACTCGACCGCCTGCTCGGCGGCCGCCTTCTTCTGACGGGTCTGCGGGTCGAGGCCGTCGGTCACGCCACCAGCCTAGGTCGGGCCGTCGTAGGGTCCGGGGGCATGGAACCCGGGATCTTCGACTGCCACCATCACGTCGGCGACGTGCGCTCGTTCATGCCGCTCACCGGCGACGAGGACGCGCCCACCGACGGTGACGCCCTGGCGGCCGAGCGCGACGCGCGCGTCGCGATCATGGACGCCGGCGGCGTCGCCCAGGCCGCCGTGATCCCCGGTCACGCCTACCCCCGGGCCCGAGGCCTGGCCGACACCCGCGAGGTCAACGATCGCATCGCCGCATACCGCGACGCCCGGCCGGACCGATTCCCGGTGGCCGTGGGCGTGGTCGAGCCCACCTTCGAGGAGCACGGCCTGGCGGAGCTCGAGCGCTGCCGCACGGAGCTCGGCCTGGTCGGGATCAGCTTCCACGCCCGCTTCCAGGGCGTGTCGATGGACAGCCCGTGGGTGCTGCGCTACGTCGGACGCATGGGCGAGCTCGGGCTCGTGCCCGTGCTGCACGCCCTCACCGAGTCGTCCGACGAGGCCCTCTGGAAGACCGCCGCCGTGGCCCGGGCCTTCCCCGACCTGCGCATGCTGGTGCTCGACGCCTTCGCGGCCTTCGAGGGCACCCGCGAGGCGTTCACCGTCGCCGAGCGCTGCCCCAACCTGATCTTCGACACCAGCCTGGCCTACAACTTCGACGGCCTCGAGACGTTCGCCCGCACCTTCGGTGCCGACCGGGTGGCGTTCGGCACCGACCTGTACTCGCCGCCCCTGGGTCGGCGCATCAGCCACCTGATCCCCCAGATCCGGGAGTCGTCGCTGACCGCCGAGGAGCAGGCGCAGGTGCTCGGGGGCACCGGGCGGTCGCTCTTCGGCTGCTGAGCCGCGACGGGCTACAGGAAGAAGACGGCGTCCCGGGCGAAGTGGATGAACGTGCCCGGAGCGACGCCGACCAGCAGCACCATCACCGCCGACGCCCCGATGACGATGCCGACCCAGCCGTCGACCCGGCGCCGCGACGGCGCGGCGTCGCCGACCGCCTCGGCGCCGTCGTCGGGCGCGGAGACCAGGGTCATCACGATCCGCAGGTAGAAGAACGTCGCGATGACGGCGGCGAGCACGCCGATGACCAGCAGGACGTAGTCCTTGGCCTGGGCGACCGAGGCGAAGATCTCCAGCTTGCCGATGAAGCCACCGGTGAGCGGGATCCCCGCCTGGGCCAGCACGAAGAAGATCAGCAGGCCGCCGAGCACCGGACGGCGCAGCGCCAGCCCGCGGTAGCCATCGAGCGTGTGGTCGGCGTCGCCGTGGTGGCTGAGCACGGTGATGACGGCGAACGCGCCCACCGCCATGAACGTGTAGATGAACAGGTACAGCAGCGCGGCCTCACGACCGCGCGAGGTGTCGGCGTAGACGGCCATCAGGATGTAGCCGGCGTGCGCGATCGACGAGTAGGCGAGGATCCGCTTGACGTCGTGCTGGGCGATCGCCGCGATCGAGCCCACGAGCATCGACAGCGCCGCGAGGACCCACACCACCGGCTGCCAGTCGTCGTGGTACTGCGGGAACGCCACGAGCACGATCCGGAGGAGGGCTGCGAACCCGGCGGCCTTGGTGGCGGTGGCCATGAACGCCGTGACCGGGGTCGGAGCGCCCTGGTAGACGTCGGGGGTCCACATGTGGAACGGCACCGCCGCCACCTTGAACCCGAGGCCGACCAGCAGCAGGCCGATGCCGGCCAGCAGCGTCGCCTGCTCGTAGAGCGTGTTGCGGGCCAGGAAGTCGGCGATGCCCGTCAACGAAGTCGTGCCGGTCCCGCCGTAGACCATCGCGATGCCGTAGAGGAAGATCGCCGACGAGAAGGCGCCCAGGATGAAGTACTTGAGGCCCGCCTCCTGGGAGGTGAGCCGCCGCCGGTCGAAGGCCGCCAGCACGTAGAGCGGGATCGACAGCACCTCGAGCGCCACGAACACGGCGACGAGGTCGTTGGCCACCGCCATCATCAACATCCCCGACGCCGACAGCAGCATCAGCGCGAAGTACTCGGGAGCCTCGAGCTGCTCGCGCCGGAGGTACGAGTAGGAGAGCAACAGGGCCATGGCGGTGGCGATCCCGACCACGATGCCGATGAACACGGCGAACGGGTCGAGCCGGACCATCCCCGCCATCGACGAGAACGGACCGTCGCCGCGGACCAGGTCCCACTGGTGCCACAGCAGGAACCCGGCGACCACCAGGCTCACCAGCGACAACGCGAAGGCGACCGGGGTCACGGCCCGGTGGCGGCGCATCAGCGCCTTGACCAGCACCACCCCGACACCACCACCGACCAGCGCCAGGATGGGCGCGATCGCCCAGAGGTCGACGGACGGGGTCTCGATCGGCACGGTCACGGCGATCACTGCTCGGCCTTCTTCTGCTGCTCCCGGGCCGTCTCGCGGATCACGTCGGCGATCCGGGCGATCCGGTCACGCGCGTGCTCGGGGCTCCGGTAGTCGGTCTTCTGCTCGAAGTTCACGATGTAGTGCTTCGCCGACGGCTCGATCCGGTCGAGCACCGGCTTCGGGTAGACGCCGAGGAACAGCGAGAGGATGAGCAGCGGAGCGACGACCACCACCTCGCGGAAGTTGGCGTCGCGGATCTTGAGCACGGCGTCGCGGGCCTTGCCGGTGAACGCCCGCTGGAACGACCAGAGCATGTAGACGGCGGCGAAGATCACGCCCACGGCCGCCACGATGGCGAAGGGCCGGTCGAAGATGAACGTCCCGAGCATCGAGAGGAACTCGCCGACGAATCCCGAGAAGCCGGGCAGTCCGATTCCGGCGAACATCGCCACGACGAACATGCCGGTCAGCACGGGTGCCGGCTTCCAGAGCCCACCCATCTCGTCGATCTGCCGGGTGTGGAGCCGTTCGTAGAACATGCCGAGCACGAGGAAGAGGGCACCGGTGGTGAGCGGGTGGCTCACCATGGTGAACACCGCGCCGTCGAGTCCGATGATCGTCAGCGAGAACAGGCCGAGGGCCACGAAGCCCATGTGCGCGACCGACGAATAGGCGATGACCCGCTTGAGGTCGGTCTGCATCGCGGCGACGACCGCCCCGTAGATGATCCCGACCACCGCCAGGACGAGCAGCACGGGCGCCAGGTCGATGCTGGCCTGCGGGAACAACTCGAACGAGAACCGGATGAATCCGTAGGCGCCCATCTTGATGATGACGCCGGCGAGCACCACCGACCCGGCGGTCGGGGCCTCGGTGTGGACGTCGGGGAGCCAGGTGTGGAACGGCACCAGCGGGGCCTTGATGGCGAACGCCAGGCCGAAGCCGATGAACAGGAGGAGCTCGGCCGTGCCCGACAGACCGTTCCAGTCGGCGAGGCGACGGAAGTCGAAGGTGAGCACGCCGGTGTCCTGCTGGTGCAGGAAACCCAGCACCAGCGTGGCGGCCAGGAGCAGCGCGCCACCGACCGCCGTGTAGATGAAGAACTTGTTGGCGGCGTACTTGCGCCGCTCGGAGCCCCACCCGAGGATCAGGAAGTACATCGGGACGAGCAGCAGCTCCCAGAACACGAAGAACTGGATGAGGTCGAGCGAGAGGAAGATGCCGAGGATCGCCATCTCGAGGAACAGGAACCAGGCGACGTAGGCCTTGATCCGGACCTTGATGTACTTCTCGCCGGCGAGCAGGCCGATCGGGAAGAGGATCCCGGTGGCGACGACCATGAACAGGCTGATGCCGTCGACGCCGAGGATGAACCGCATCCCCAGCCCCGGAACCCAGGGCCGGTCCTCGACGAACTGGAAGCCGGCCGTGTTCGTCTTGAACTTGTAGAGCAGATAGATCGTCAGTGCGGCGGTCGCGACGCTGAACGCGTAGCCGAGGGCCTTGGCGACCTCCGGCCGGTTGGACGGCAGGCACATGATGATCACGGCGCCGATCAGCGGCGTGACCAGGATGGCGAGGAGGAGAGGGAAGCTCATGGTCACCGACCCGCCCACATCACGAGGAACAGCAGCACCGCGGTGGCCCCGAGGAGGATCGCCAGCCCGTAGCGCCGGACGTAGCCGTCCTGGAGCTTCGACAGCATCCGGGCCTTCCAGGCGACCAGCCACCCCGTGCCGTTGACCGCGCCGTCGATGATCTTCGCGTCGAGCACCCGCGAGAGCCACGAGGCGCCCGCCCGGCCCGGACCGCCGACGAAGGCTCCGATGCCCTCGTCCCAGTAGTAGGCGTGGCCGACGACGGTGGCCGCCGGGCCGAGGCCGTCGACGATCGGGTCGGCGGCCGGGGTCCGCAGGCCCCGGCGGTAGAAGTGCAGGGCGGTGAAGATGCCGATGAGGGCGGCCACCACCGAGACGCCCTCGACCGTGAGCTCCTTGCCGGTGGAGACGTCGATCTCCTTGACCCCCTCGAAGACCGGCTCGAGGAACCGGCCGAGGAAGTCGAGCCGACCGATCGGGAGGTTGAGGAGCCCTCCGAAGATCGCCAGGAGCGCCAGGATCCCGATCGGGAGCAGCATGATCATCGGGCTCTCGTGCGGCGCGTGCCCGTGGAGGTCGGGCTCGCGGGGCGGCTCGCCGAACGCCACGGTGGGGGTGAAGTCGGGGTCGTCGACGCCGGTGCCGTGCCCGTGGGCCTCGTCGCCGGCGTCGCCCTCGTCGGAACCGCCGGTCACGACCGGGACGACCGGCGCGGCGACTTCGGTGCCGCGGAAGCGCTCGTTGCCGTAGAACACGAGGAACACCAGCCGGGTCATGTAGATGCCGGTGAGCACCGCCGCGATCGTGCCGAGGACCCAGACGCCGTAGTGACCGCCGCCGAAGGCGTCGACCAGGATCTCGTCCTTCGACCAGAAGCCGGCGAACGGCGGGATCCCGGCGATCGCCAGCCAGGCGACCGTGAAGGCCAGGGCGGTGGCCGGCATGAACTTCTTGAGGCCACCCATCGTGCGGATGTCCTGGTTGTCGGCGTTGCCGTGGATCACCGAGCCGGCGCCGAGGAACAGTGCCGCCTTGTAGAAGGCGTGGCACAGGACCATGAAGACCGCCGCCACGTAGGCGTGCACGCCGATCGCCAGGAACATGTAGCCGAGCTGGCTGATCGTGGAGTAGGCGAGCACCCGCTTGATGTCGGGCTGGACCACCGCGACCGTGCCGGCGAGCAGGGCGGTGACCGCCCCCACCCACGCCACCACGGTCGAGGCGTCACCCGACAGCTCGAGGAACACGTGGGCCCGGCACAGCAGGAACACCCCGGCGGTGACCATCGTCGCGGCGTGGATGAGCGCCGACACCGGGGTCGGGCCCTCCATGGCGTCGGTGAGCCACACGTGGAGCGGGATCTGGGCGCTCTTGCCCATGGCGCCGACGAAGAGCAGCAGTGCGATCGCCGTCGCCATCGGACGGTCGATGACCCCGGCGGCCGCGCCGACGGCGGAGTAGTTGAGGGTGCCGTAGGTGGCGACCATGAGGAACATCGCGATCAGGAACCCGACGTCGCCGACGCGGTTCGTGATGAACGCCTTCTTGCCCGCCACCGCCGCCGAGTTGCGCTCGTACCAGAACGAGATGAGGAGGTACGAGCAGAGCCCGACCCCCTCCCACCCGAGGAACGTGAGCAGGAAGTTGTCGGCGAGCACCAGGATCAGCATCGACGCCGCGAAGAGGTTGAGGTAGCCGAAGAACCGGCTGTAGAGGCCATCGCCGTGCATGTAGCCGACGGAGTAGATGTGGATCAGGCTCCCGACGCCGGTGACGAGCAGGCACCACGTGATCGAGAGCGGGTCGGCCTGCGTGCCGAAACCGACCGAGAACGATCCGGCGGGCATCCACGAGAAGAGGTGGTGGGTGACGACGCGCGACTCGGCCGGGAGCCCGAGCAGCGCGCCGAGCATCACGCACGACACCGCGAAGGCGACCACCATCATCGCCGACGCCACGACCCCGGCGCCCGGCTCGCCGATCCGCCGACCGAACAGCAGCAGCACCGCCGCACCGAGGAGCGGCAGGGCGGGGACGATCCAGATCAGGTCGAGGAGGTCGTGGGAGTTCACGAGCGGGCTCCGGTCGGCATGTCGATCAGCCCTTCAAGGCGTCGAGGTCGTCGGCGGTGGCGTGACGCCGGCGCCGGAAGATGGCGACGATGATCGCCAGACCGACCGCCACCTCGGCGGCCGCCACGACCAGCGTGAAGAACACGATGACCTGGCCGGCGACGTCGTCGAGGGCGTGGGCGAACGCCACGAACGTCAGGTTGACGGCATTGAGCATCAGCTCGACGCACATGAACATGACGAGCACGTTCTTCCGGGTGAGCACCCCGACCGCACCGATGGTGAACAGCAGCGCTGCGACCACCAGGAAGTAGGTGTCGGTGATGGTGTAGGCGGCGAGGGTCATGCCGTCACCTCGTCGTCGGGGGCGCCGTCACGCCGGCCGCTGCGCCGGGCCAGGACCACGGCGCCGACCACGGCGATCACGAGCAGCACGGCGGTCGTCTCGAACGCCCACAGGAAGTCGGTGAACAGGACCCGCGCCACCCGCTCGACGTTGCCGCCGAACCCGCCCCCGTGGAGCGGCACCCCGCGGGCGGTGTGCTGACCGGTGGCCCACTCGTGGCCCGCCAGCACCAGGATCTCGAGCAGGAGCACGATGCCCAGCGCGAACGCGGCGGGGCGCTGGTACGGGATCCGGTCCTCCATCGACTCGGCGCGGTCGACGCCGAGCAGCATGATCACGAACACGAACAGCACCACGATCGCGCTCGCGTAGACGATGACCTGGACGGCGGCGAGGAGCTCGGCGTCGCGGAGCAGGAAGAGCACCGCCACGCTCACCAGCGTCTGCACGAGGAAGAGCGCCGAGTGGACCGGGTTGCGGGCCAGGACCACGCCGAGGGCACCGACCAGCGCCGCGGCGGCGGCCAGGAAGAAGACGAAGGCGATCAATGGTGGCCCCCGTGGTCGTGGTCGCCGTGGTGGGCGTGTTCGTGACCGTCGTGGCCGTGGTCGTCGATGGATTCCGGCTCCGGCGGGGCGGTCTGGCCCAGCTCGGGGGCGCGCACGCCGAACCCGAGCTCGCCCGACCAGCCGACCCGGCCTTCCCAGGCCACCTGACCGGCGGGCGACGTCGCCCGCATCCAGGCGCTGGTCTGGTCGTCCTCGCCGCCGAGCCACAGCTCCCAGGGCTGGCGGCGGGCCCGGCCGTCGTCGTCGACGAGCAGCTCCGCCTTGGTGTAGATGGCGTCGGCCCGGTTGGTGAAGGAGAACTCGAAGAGCTTCGTCTCGGTGATGGCGCCGGTCGGGCAGGCCTCCACGCACATGTCGCAGTGGATGCACCGGAGGTAGTTGATCTCGTAGACGAAGCCGTAGCGCTCGCCCGGCGACACCGGAGCGTCGGGCGGGTTGTCGGCGCCCCGGACGTAGATGCACTTCGCCGGGCAGACGCCGGCGCAGAGCTCACAGCCGATGCACTTCTCCATGCCGTCCTCGTACCGGTTGAGGACGTGCCGACCGTGGAAGCGCGCCGGCTTGGGCCGCTTCTCGTCGGGGTAGTTGGTGGTGACGACCTTGCCGACCTGGCCGATCGTCACCCGGAAGCCACTGAAACGCCCCATCAGCGGAACTCCTCGACCGTCTCGCCGCGGCGAGGGATGCACAACCACAGGACGCCGAGGATCATCGCACCACCGACGATCGCCGCCGGGACCGTGACCCACCGGTTCCAGCCCTGGTCGGCGCCGACCACGACCACACCGGTGATCATCGCCCACACGAAGGCGAGCTCGATCAGGTACTTCCACCCGAACGACATCAGCTGGTCGTAGCGCAGCCGGGGGAGCGTGGCCCGCACCCAGACCGTCGCGTAGAGCAGCACCAGCAGCTTGAACGTGAACCAGAAGACCGGCATCACCCAGACGTTGATCCAGGAGTCGGCGGCGACGAAGCCGAGTGCCGGGCCCGAGGGTCCGCCGAGGAACAGGGTCACGGCGATGGCGCTCATCGTGACGAGGTTCATGAACTCGGCCAGGAAGAAGATCGCGAAGCGGATGCCGGAGTACTCGGTGTGGAACCCACCGACGAGCTCCTGCTCGGCCTCGACCAGGTCGAAGGGCGGGTGGTTGGTCTCGGCCAGCGCGGCGATGAGGAAGATCACGAAGGCGCCGATGGCCGGGAGCCAGAACCAGTTGGAGACGAACGAGTGCCACGAGGTCCACGACTGCCCGTCGACGATGCCGCGGGTCGAGAGCGTGCCGGCGTGGACGAGAACCCCCACGACCGCCAGACCGAGCGCCGCCTCGTAGGAGAGCAGCTGGGCCGAGGCCCGCACCGAGCCGAGCAGCGGGTACTTCGAACCCGACGACCAGCCCGCCAGCATCACGCCGTAGAGCCCGATGCCCGACATCATCAACAGCCACAGGATGCCGATGTCGGGGTCGGCGAGCTGGAGGTAGGTCCGGTGACCGGCGATGCTGACCTCGCCGCCGATCGGGACGATGGCGAACGCCATCACCGCCGGGATCAGGGCCAGGTAGGGCGCGAGCATGTAGACGCGCTTGTCGGCGGCGGAAGGTCGCGACGACTCCTTGAAGAACGCCTTGATGCCGTCGGCGAGGGTCTGGAGGATGCCGAAGGGCCCGGCGCGCTGCGGGCCGATCCGGTTCTGCATGTCGGCGATGACCTTGCGCATGAACCAGATGTAGAAGAGGACCGACAGCAGCACGATCGCGAAGACCGCGAGGGTCTTGCCGATCAGGATCAGGACGACCGTGAGGTCGATGCCCTTGGCGTAGAGCGGGTCGGCCGCCAGCAGGTTCACCGGAGGGTCTCCACGCGCAGGTCGGTGACGGGCTCGTCGAGCGAGACCACGTCGGCGGCGCCCGCGCCCCGCCGGTTGGCCGCGAGGAAGGCGGTGCCGAGCGGCGTCGCGGGGTCGGCGACGACCGTCACCTCGACGCTGCCACCGGCCGAGGTGACGCGCACCCGCTCGCCGTCGGCGACGCCGATGCGCTCACGGTCGGTGCGGTGCACCAGCAGCACGCCGGCGTCGGGGGCGAAGGCCGCCAGGGCGGGTGACCGGCGCGTGGCGGAGTCGCTGCCGTAGAGCGTGCGGGCCGCGACCAGGCGCAGCGCGTAGCCGTCGACCGGCACGGTCGGGGCGGGCGCGGCGGTGCGGTCCCAGGTGAGGAGCGCGACCGGCGGCGCGGGCGGCGTCGCGACCGCGATCACGGCGTCGGCGTCGGCGTCGGACTCGACGTCGGCCTCCGCAGTGTCGTCGGCGTCGGTCGCCACCGGCGCGGCGTCGGCGCCGGCCGGGATCGGCTCCCACGACACGCCGGCGCCGAGCGGGGCGGGTCCGAGGACGAGCTCGTCGGCGTGATCGACGAGCGGGAGCACCACGCCGTCGCGGGCCTGGGCGATGAGGGTCGCGTCGACCCCGGCGAACGCCGGAGCCACGCGGGCGATCTCGTCCTGGACCTCGGTGAGGGTCTCGAGGTCGAGGTCGGTGCCCAGCCGCACGGCGAGCTCGGCGGCGATCCGCCAGCCCTCCATGGCCGAGCCGACCGGCGAGACCTTGCGGGCCAGGCGCAGGACCCGGCCCTCGAGGTTGGTGGTCGTTCCGGCCTGCTCGCCCCAGACCGTGGCCGGCAGCACCACGGTGGCGGCGTCACCGGCGTCGGCGGCGAAGGCCCCGACGACGATCACGTGCTCGGCCTTCGCCAACGCCGCGGCCGCGAGGGCCCGGTCGGGGAAGTCGGTGAGCGGGTCGGCGCCGAGGAGCACCAGCGTGCGGATGCGTCCGGCCGCGGCGGCGGCGAGGATGCCGGCGGTGTCGAGGCCGGGTGCCGGGGGGACCGATCCCCAGGCGGCGCCGACGTGGGCGCGGCCGGCGGCGAGGTCGACCCGGCCGGGCAGCAGCCCCGGCGCGAGCCCGAGGTCGAGGGCGCCGTGGACGTTGCCGCGGTGCAGGGCCCAGAGGAAGCGGGCACCCGAGAGGCCACCCAACTGGGAGAGGGCGTGGACCGTGGCGGTGGCGGGCTCGGCGACCGACGGGCGACCGGCGATCACCACGACCGGTCCGGTGCGGTCACCGACCAGACCTGGCAGCTCCGCGATCACGGCCGCGACCGCCGACCCGACGTCGCCGGGCAGGTGACGGTGGACGGTGGTCGCGTACGGGGTGAGCCCGTGGTCGCGGGCCGCGACGTCGACGAGCGGGACCCGGAGCTCCTCCGCCGCGTGCCGGGCGCGCAGGTACAGGACCGGCAGCGTCTCCTTGACGTCGACGCCGAGCACCACGATGGCGGCGGCGCGGTCGAGGTCGTCGATGGAGGCGCGCGGCAGGCCGAGGACGACCTCGGCGGGGAGGCCGTCACCGAGCTGGGCGTCGACGTTGTCGGTGCCGACGACCCCCTTCGCGAGGCGAGCCCAGACGTAGGCGTCCTCGTTGGTGCCCCGGGCGCCACCGATCACACCGACGGTGGCCGGGTCGACCCGCAGGGCGTCGGCGGCGGCGTCGAGCGCCTCGGGCCACGACACGCCGACGAGCGCTCCGTCACGGCGCAGTGCCGGGTTGACCACCCGGTCGTCGCTGCCGATCCACTCGTAGGCGTAGCGACCGCGGTCGCAGAGCCAGCCCTGGTTGACGGGGTCGAGGTCGACGCCGAGGAGGCGGACCAGCTGGTTGGAGGTCGACTCGAGCGCGCCGCGACAGCCGACCGCGCACTGCTGGCACGACGTCTCGACGCTGTCGAGGTCCCAGGGGCGCGCCTTGAAGCGGTAGGGCTTGGCGGTGAGGGCGCCCACCGGGCAGATCTGCACGGTGTTGCCGGCGAAGTACGACGAGAACGGCTCGTCGGGGAACGCGATGACCTCGGTGTTGGAGCCCCGGCCACCGAAGTGGATCAGGGCGTCACCGGCGACCTCACTCGCGAAGCGGGTGCAGCGCGCGCACTGGATGCAGCGCTCGCGGTCGAGCAGGACCGTCTCGGAGATCGCGATCGGCTTCTCGAAGTGGCGCTTCTCCTCGACGAAGCGCGACTCGCCCGGACCGAACGCGAGGGTCTGGTCCTGGAGCGGGCACTCACCGCCGCGGTCGCAGACCGGGCAGTCGAGCGGGTGATTGACGAGCAGCAGCTCGAGCACGCCGTCCTGGGCGGCCTTGACCCCCGGGCTCTGGGTGTGCACGACCATGCCCTCGGTGACCGGCGTGGCACACGAGATCTGCAGCCCGCGCATGCCCTCGACCTCGACCAGGCACATCCGGCACATCCCGACCGGCTTCATGCGCTCGTGCCAGCAGAACCGGGGGATGTAGGTGCCGTGCTCCTGGGCGACCTTGATGAGGAGCTCACCGCGGGCGACCTCGACCGCCTTGCCGTCGATGGTGACGGTGACGAGGTCCTCGCCGGGCGCGACCGGGATGACGTACCGCTGGTCGGACGGCCACTGGCTCATGGAGACGGCGTCGGTGCTCATGGCGTCCTCATGCACTCGTGACCTGGAGGGAACGGCGCCGGTCGGCGTCGCGGGTGAGCCGCTCGACGATCTCGTCGCGGAACCAGCGGTCGAGGCTGACCACGTGGCTCATCGTGCTCGGCCCGAGCGCGCAGATGGTGGTCTGGGCGAACGGGGCGTTGAGCCCGGGGACGATCGACGAACCGAACGAGAGCAGGAGGTCGAGGTCCTCGGGACGCCCCTGACCCTTGACCATCCGGTGCAGGACCTTCTCGATCCACGACGAGCCCTCGCGGCACGGCGTGCACTTGCCGCACGACTCGTGCGCGTAGAACTTCGCCAACCGCCAGGACACGAGCAGCGGGTCGGTGTCCTCGTCGAAGACGGTGATCGCACCCGACCCGAGCATGGTGCGCAGCTCGGCCCCGGCGTAGTCCATGTCGAGCGGCGAGTCGAGGTGCTCGGGGAGGAGCCACGGCGCCGACGCGCCACCCGGGATGAAGAACTTCATCCGCTTGCCGCCGGGAACGCCGCCGGCCAGACCCTCGATGAGCTCACGGAAGGTCATCCCGAGCTCGATCTCGTAGTTGCCGGGTCGCTCGACGTGCCCCGACACGCTGAACAGCCGCGTGCCGGTCGACTTGCCGACGCCGAGCCCGGCGTACCACTCACCGCCGTTGGCGATGATGTGCGGGATCGTCGACATCGTCTCGATGTTGTTGACCACGGTCGGCGCGGCGTAGAGACCCTGCGCCGCGGGGAACGGGGGCTTGATCCGGGGCATCGCCCGCTCACCCTCGAGGCTGGAGAGCAGCCCCGTCTCGTCGCCGGCGATGTAGCACCCGGCGCCTCGGTGCAGCACCAGCTCGAGGTCGAACCCGGAGCCGCCGATGTTCTTGCCGAGGAAGCCGTTGCGGTAGGCGTCGTCGATGGCCTGCTGGAGGCGCTCGGCGCCCAGGGCGAACTCGCCGCGCAGGTAGATGAAGGCGTGGTTGGCCTGGATCGCGTAGGCGGTGATGATGATGCCCTCGACGATCTGGTGCGGGTCACGCTCGACGAGCATGTGGTCCTTGAACGTGCAGGGCTCGCCCTCGTCGCCGTTCACGCAGAGGTAGCGCGGGAACACGCCCTTCGGCAGGAACGACCACTTCTGGCCGGTGCCGAAGCCGGCGCCGCCGCGACCGCGCAGGCCCGACTTCTGGACCTCCTCGACGATCTGGTCGGGGGTCATGGCGAAGGCCTGCTCGAGGCGGGTGTAGGCCCCGTTGTAGGCCCGGGCCGCCTCGTAGGTCCAGGAGTCCTCGGTGCGCTCCCGGAGGAACTTCGAGACGATGCGGGTCTCCTGCGCCGTCATTCGGCTGCCCCCTGGCTCGTGCCGGAGATGGTGCGCGCCCGGAGCGCGCCGCTGCGGTACTGCTCGACGACGTCGACCGCGGCTGCGGCGTCGAGCGGGCCGTGGAAGTCGTAGTTGACCTGCACGGCCGGAGCGCGGTCGCAGTGCGCCATGCACTCGACCTCCTCGACGAACACCTCGTCGTCGGCCGCGTAGTGGCGCCGCAGGTCCTCGTGGAGCTCCATGCCGCCCTTGACCATGCAGGCGACGTTGGTGCAGACCGACACGACGAGCCGGCCGACGGGCGTCGTCTTGAACATCGTGTAGAAGGAGCACGTCCCGAGCACGACCGCCGGGGTCAGCCCGAGGAACTCGGCGACGTCCTCGATGCCCTGCGAGGTGACGGAGCCGTCGCGGTCCTGGACGAGGAAGAGCAGCGGCAGCGTCGCCGAACGCGCCTGGGGGTACCGGGCGGCGATCTCCTCGGCGCGACGTCGGTCGGTGGTCGAGAAGGCCATCAGCGGTCCACCTCACCCAGGATGGGGTCGATGCTGGAGATGATCGCCACGGCGTCGGCGACGAAGCTGCCCGGCACCATCGCGGCCATCGACTGGAGGTTGTAGAACGACGGCCCCCGGATGTGCATGCGCACCGGCTTGGGCGTGCCGTCCGAGACGATGTAGCACCCGATCTCACCGCGGGGGGACTCCACCACGGAGTACGTCTCCCCCACCGGGACCTTGAAGCCCTCGGTGAAGAGCTTGAAGTGGTGGATCAGCGCTTCCATCGACTCGTCGATGCGGGCCCGCGGCGGCGGGGTGACCTTGCGGTCCTGCACCCGGTAGTCGCCGCCGGGCATCCGCTCGATGCACTGACGGATGATCTTCACCGACTCGAGGATCTCGTAGAGGCGGATCAGGAACCGGTCGTAGCAGTCGCCGTTGCTGCCGTAGCAGACGTCGAACTCGACGTCGTCGTAGGCGAGGTACGGCTGGGCCTTGCGGAGATCCCAGGGGAAGCCGGTCGAGCGGAGGATCGGGCCGGTCGCGCCGAGGGCGAGCGCCTCGTCGGTGGTGATGGTGCCGACCCCGACCGTGCGCTCCTGCCAGATCGGGTTCTCGACCAGCAGCGTCTCGTACTGCGACACGCCGTGCTCGACCAGCTCGAGCACGTCGAGGGTGTGCTGCTGCCAGCCGTCGGGGAGGTCGGCCGCGATGCCGCCGACGCGGATGAAGTTGTTGTTCATCCGCAGACCGGTGATCGACTCGACCAGACGGAGCACCTCTTCGCGCTCGCGCCAGCCGTAGATCATCATCGACAACGCGCCGATGTCCATGCCGTTGGTCGCCTGGAACAGCAGGTGCGACGCCATGCGCTGCAGCTCGACGAGGTACATGCGGGCCCACACGGCGCGCTCGGGCACCTCGATGCCGAGCAGCTGCTCGACCGCGAGCGAGAAGACCAGCTCGTTGCTCATCGGGGAGAGGTAGTCCATGCGGGTGACGTTGGTGCCGCCCTGCACGTAGGTGAGCTGCTCGGCCTGCTTCTCCATGCCGGTGTGGAGGTAGCCGATCACCGGCTTGGCCCGCAGCACGGTCTCGCCGTCGAGCTCCATCATCACCCGGAGCACGCCGTGGGTCGACGGGTGCGCCGGACCCATGTTGATGATCATGGTCTCGTCGTCGTCGGGCCACGAGTCGCCGGTCAGGACGATCTCGCGCGCGCCCGGCTGCGCCGGCGTGTCGCGGCGCAGGACCTGCGCACCCTCCGACGTCTGGCGCAGCAGCCGGTCGGTCTCGGTGGTCGAGGCGTCGTGGTCGTGGGTCGAGGTGCTCATCGGGGTCCCGGGTCGGCCTTGAACGTGACGGGGATGCGCGCGTCGACGTCGTCCTTGCGCAGGGGGTGACCCTCCCAGTCGTCGGGCATGAGGATGCGGGTGAGGTCGGGGTGACCGTCGAAGACGATCCCCAGCAGGTCGTAGACCTCGCGCTCGGGGAACCCCGCACCGGGATACTCGGGGGTGATGCTCGCGATCCGGGGATCGTCGGCCGGCACCTGCGCGATGAGGCGGATGCGCCGGTTGCGGGGGTGCGACAGGAAGTTCGCCACCACCTCGAAGCGCTCGGGGGTCACCCCGTCGACGACGATCCGCTCGGCGTCGACGAGGTGGTCGACCGCGGTGACGTCGGAGCACTGCGTGAAGCGCTCCTCGGTGCGCAGGTACGCGACGACGTCGCGCCACGCGTCGCGCGGCACGTGGACCACCGACTGCCCCAGCGAGTCGACGGCGACGGATCCCGCGAAGCGCTCGACCACCGCGGCCGCCACCGGCTCGGCGACGACGAGCGGCTCGGCCTCCACGACGATCTCGGTCGTGTCGTCCACCGTCAGCCCTTCACCCCGGCGAGGGTCACCGGCACGCCGTCGCGCTGCGCGACCTCGACGCCCGCACCCGCGCCGGTCGCGGCGCGGCGCTTCATGATCTCACCGGTGCGGACGAGCTCGTGCAGGGTGAGGATGCCGTGCAGCAGCGTCTCGGGACCCGGGGGGCAACCCGGCACGTAGACGTCGACCGGCACGATCTGGTCGACGCCCTGGATGATCGCGTAGTTGTTGAACATGCCGCCGGTGCTGGCGCACACGCCCATCGAGATGACCCACTTCGGCTCGACCATCTGGTCGTAGACCTGACGCAGCACCGGCGCCATCTTCTGACTGACCCGACCGGCGACGATCATGAGGTCGGCCTGCCGCGGGCTCGCCCGGAAGACCTCCATGCCGAAGCGCGCCGTGTCGTAGTGCGCGGCACCCGACGCCATCATCTCGATCGCGCAGCACGCCAGACCGAAGGTCGCCGGCCACATCGAGTTGCGCCGGGCCCACCTCACCAGGTCCTCGAGCCGACCGGTGAGGAAGTTGTGCGGGATGGCCTCGAGGCCCATCAGGCCGCCTCCTCCGAGTGATCGTCGGCCGGGCGGGCCGACGAGCCCACGACCGTCGGGTCGAGCCCGTCGCGGCCGGGCATGCCCGCCGCGCGCAGGACCCGGGTCGAGACCTCGACCACCACCGTGCGGATCGGGCCCCACTCGAGGGCCCCGGTCGAGAGGAGGTAGGCGAACGGCACCAGGGCGACGAGCAGGAAGACGCCCATCGCGATCAGCCCGTACGCCGCCAGATCCTTGAGGACCACCGTGAAGGGATAGAGGAAGACGATCTCGACGTCGAGGACGATGAACGCCATCGCCACGACGTAGAAGCGCACCGGGAAGCGCTCCGACGGCTCCTCCTCGGGGATGATCCCGCACTCGTACGCGGCTTCCTTGGCGGCCGTGGGCCGACGCGGACCGAGGAGCCCCGACGCGAGGAAGCTCCCGGCTCCGAACAGGAAGACGAGCGCGAGCAACGACAGGAACGGGAGGTACTGCTCCAGAGCCACGGGCGGCAGGCTATCCGAGGCTGCGGGCGGAGGTGGAATGGTGCGGGGTCGTTTCGCCGACCGCGCGCGACGGAGTCCCTTCGCTACCCTGCACGACGGTCCGGCCCGGGTCTCCCCGACCGGATCCGCCACCACCGCCACGACCCGAGCCGGACGACCGGAGCGGACCCACGAGGGGACGACGAGGACCAGTGCAGGGCACCCCGCCGACCACGCC
>JAFMJM010000195.1 GCA_017853455.1 Acidimicrobiia bacterium
GCGGCATCAGCACGTCACCCGTGTAGCGCTGGGCCACGTAGACGATCGAGAGGGTGACCGGGAGCACGACCACCGCCGCCACGACCGGCAGGCGCAACGGAGCGGCCTCGCGGCGGCGGACCAGGGCCACGACGCCGACGACCGCCCCGACCAGGATCAGCGTCATCGCGGCGGTGACGCTCGCCGTGAGGTTGCGTTGGTCGAACACCACCGATCCGACGATCCGGGGGGCGGTCCGCGGGAACCCGACGAACGGGAACACCCGGCCGAACGCCAGGCCGTCGGGCCGGAACAGGGCGAGCAGCTGGGTGGGGATCGCCCCCAGGTTGAAGAGCGAGTCGTGGTTGGCCGCCAGCACGGCCCGGAACTGCGCGGTCGGGATCATCTGGCGGTCGTAGGGCACCGAGAAGAAGGTGCGGAACTTCAGCCAGTTGAACGTGGCGTAGACGACGGCCGGGATCCCGACCGCGGCGACCAGGCCGGGCAGCCAGCGGCGCGGGTGGCACACGGCCGGGTCGAGGCCGCACCGGTCGGCCAGCCCCCGGGTGCGGGGCACCAGACGGACGACCACGACGACGGCCCCCACGAGAGCCAACGCCAGCAGGGGGCCGGCGCCGATCGTCGCCCGGCTCAGCACCGCGCACCCGGCGAACACCCCCGCCCGGGCCAGGCGCCGACCCGTGGGGGCCGTCACGAACGCCAGGACCTGGTCGGCGGCGCACAGCGCGAAGGCGAGGCCCCACAGCGCGGCCTCGTGGTAGATCCACGACCGCGACGCCATGAACGACAACGGGGTCCCGACGCCCACGAGCAGGGCGACGGCGCCGTACCCGAACTGCTCGACGCGCCCGACGACGGCGGCCGGGCGGACCAGCCCCCGGATGCGCCACGCCAGGAACCCGGCGCCGACCAGGGCGATCACGAACGCCACGGTCATGAGTAGCGGCGCGGTGCGGCCGTCGAGCGAGTCGGTGAGTGCCGCGACCGGGAGCCGCACCAGGGCCGGGCCGGGCGGGAAGTAGGTGTAGGTGCGCCCCCGGCTGCTGAAGGCCTCGATGTTCAGGATCCGGTGCGGGATCGCCAGGTTCCCGTGGAGCAGTGCGTGGGCCTGGGCGTCGTAGAAGTCGCCGTTGAGTCGGGTGTGGCGCAGGAGGTCGAACGAGCCGGCGGTCACCAGCCAGACGAAGACCAGCGTGGCGAGCGCCGAGCCGGCGGCCCAGGCCCGGGCGAAGGCCCGTCCGGGGCTCACGCGCCGCGAGCCACGGGGATCAGTGCCGCCGGAACCGGCCGACGAGGCGCCGGAAGCGGTCGCGCAGGCCCCAACCGGTGACGAGGGCGAGCTCCTCGGCGGCGACGTGGAGCGTCATCTTGGAATGGCCGCGCACCCGGTCGGTGAACGCGATCGGCGACTCGACGACCGTGCCGCCCGTCTGCCACACGAGGTAGGCGGTCTCGATCATGAACCCGTAGCCCTTGGCCCGGGTCTTCGAGTAGTCGATGGCCCGGAGGGCGTCGGCCCGGTAGACGCGGTATCCCGACGTGTTGTCGCGCACCGACGTGCCGAGCACCAGCCCGGCGTACAGGTTGCCCATCTTCGACAGCGCGCGGCGTCGGAACGGCCAGTTGGGGATGGAGCCACCCGCGACGTAGCGCGAGCCGATGACGAGGTCGGCGCCGTCGGCGTCGAGCCGCCCGATGAGGCCGGGCAGGACCGCCGGGTCGTGGGAGAGATCGGCGTCGAGGTGGCAGATGACGTCGTAGCCCTCGTCGAGGCCCCGGCTGATCCCCGCCCGGTACGCCACGCCGAGCCCGTCCTTGCCGGGGCGCCGGAACACGGTGATGCGGCCCAACTCGGCGCCGACCCGCTCGGCGATGTCGGCCGTGCCGTCGGGGCTCGAGTCGTCGACGACCATCACGTCGGCGTCGGGGACCGCGGCCCGGGTCCGGCGCAGGAACTCCTCGATGTTGTCGGCCTCGTCGTACGTCGGAGTGATGACGAGCGTGCGCACCGAGCGATCCTACCGACGGCACCGCCGGTAGACATCGAACCACGGGTCGAAGGTCTCCACGAGACAGAAGTCGCGCTCCAGGACCCGGGCGGCGGCGGGCGAGCCCGATCTCACCGAGTCGTTGGCCTCCGACCAGTCGCCCCAGTTGCGGGAGAGCACCACCACGTCGGAGCCCGCCAGGTCGGCGGCGAGGCCCGAGCCCCGGGCGTTCGCGATGCCGGGGTCCATCTCGATGTAGCGGGTGCCCGGGACCGCCTCCGGGTAGAGGGCGTAGATCCAGGCCTCGCTGGTGTTGGTGCGCGACAGGTCGGCCGGTCCGACGAACAGCCGGGTGCCCGGGCGTACGAGCCGGTCGAGGGTCGGGAACATCGCGTTGGCGGCGTCGGCGACGGTCGGATCGCCGTAGTAGAAGCGGCGGCCGTCGCGCTCGATCAGGTACGACGACCGGTGCTTCCCGAAGGTCTGGGCCACGAAGTCGGCGTAGGTGCGCACCGTGAAGTTCGGGATCACGAGCCCGACGATCACGATCGGCACGGCGCACGCCACCAGCCGGGCGTGTCGGACGGCGGACCCGCGCAGCCGGCCGGTCCCCGGACCCAGCGTCCGCAACGCCGCGACGACGGCCGTGGCGACGAGTCCGATCGAGACGCAACTCACCCAGGCGATGTGGGTCGAGTCGGGACGCTGGAGGGTCTGGGACAGCATGCCCAGGCTGAAGACGCCGCCCACCAGCACCGCCCGGGCCGCGGTGGAGGAGCGGTCGCGCCGCACCACGACGGTCCCGACGACCACCAGCACGGCGATGCAGGCCAGGTTGGCGAAGAACCACAGGAACAGCTCGTGGGACGCGGCCAGGGTCGGGAGCGGCCACGGGAGCTGGCGGGTCGTGCCGCCCACCCGCTGCAGGTACCCGTCGAGCTGCCCCCACGACGGGGGGAGGGGCAGGCCCCGTCCGCCCCGCAGGTCGAAGACCGGCTGGAGGAGCATGCCCTTCACCGCGGCGTGCACCCCGGCCAGCAGCACCTGGACGAGCACGAGGGCCGAGACCGCCACGGTGGTGACGGCGAACGGCACGACCCGCCGCCGGGGGAGGCGCCACGCCAACACGACGAACGTCAGGCCGAGGGCCACCACCAGGTCGAGGCGGAACAGGAAGGCGGCACCGAAGAGCGCCCCGGCCCCGATTCCGAGCCACGTCGCGCGCCGGTCGTGGTCGGGTCCGGCCGGCAGCGCCCGCAGCCGCAGGCCCACGGCGGCGCCGCACAGCCCGAGGCCGACGGCACCGGTCCAGGCGAAGGCGGTCAGCCCGGCCGGCGGGAGCATGATCACGAGGGCCACCAGCGCGCACGCGAGGGCGATGCGACGGCCGTGCCACCGGGCGACGAAGTACACGCCGTACGCCACGAGGGCCTGCTGGACGAGGCCGAACAGGCGCTGCACCTCGAGGGTGGCGCCGAAGACCTTGTAGACGCCGGCCAGGGCCCAGAGGCTCCCCGGTCCGTAGAGGTGGAGGAAGTCGCGGTTCGGCACGTCGCCCTGGAGCACCCGCCAGGGGAACGTGATCATGAACCCCTCCTCCATCGGCGGCCCGGGGAGGCGGAGCAGGCCGCGCAGCGGGAGGAGGAGGGCGAGGGCGACGACCGCCAGGGCGATGCCGTCGCGGGTCCGGGGTGACCACCGACGCCAGGGGCGGCGGGTCGCGGTGTCGTCGGGCCCGGTCGGGCGTTGCGCCGGCGCGTCGGTCGTCACCACCGCCGGGAGGATAATCCCGCCCGGGCCGGGCACAATGGCGCTCCGTGGCGGACGTGCGGCGGTTCCCGGCCCGGCGACGGGTGCAACTCGGTGATGCGGGCGCCTCCGGGCGGATGCGCCTCGACGCCGTCGCCCGCTTCCTGCAGGACATCGCCACCGACGACGCCCGCGACGCCGGCCTGGCCGACGGCTGGGTGGTCCGGCGCACGACCATGACCGTCCACCGCCTGCCGCGGTTCCGCGACGACGTCGATCTGGTCACCCGGTGCTCGGGCATGTCGCTGACCGCCGCCGAGCGCTGCACCGACCTCACCCTCGACGGCGAGCCGGCGGTCGACACGGTGTCGCTCTGGGCGTTCGTGGGCGGGGACGGTCGGCCGCAGCGGATCGACCCGATCGCCTTCGAGCAGTACGGGATCCCGGTCGGGTCGCCCCGGATCAGCACCCGGCTGCGCCACCCGGACCCGCCCGCCGGGGTGGCGGGGCGCCCGTGGGTGGTGCGGGTCGCCGACGTCGACGTGCTCGGCCACGTCAACAACGCCGTGGCCTGGGCGGTGGTCGAGGAGGTCCTGGCCGACGTCGGGATCACGGTCGAGGCGCCGTTCGTCGCCGAGGTGGAGTTCCGGACCGCCCTCGCCCCCGACGACACCCCGGAGCTGGTCGTGGTGCCCGGAGCCGACGGCGAGGTCCGGGCGTGGGTCCGCTGCGGCGACGCGGTGCGGACCTCGGCCTGGTTCGTGCCCGGCGCGGGCCCGCGGTCGTAGGATCGGGCCCCTGACTCCCTCCTTGTCTTCCGTTGCGGGACGCCGCTGCCTCGTCACCGGCGGGCTGGGCTTCATCGGCTCGAACCTGGCGCTGGCCCTCGCGGGCGCCGGGGCCGACGTGACCGTGGTCGACGCCTGCTACCCGCGCCACGGCGCCAACCCGGCCAACCTCGACGACCCCGCCGGGGAGGGGATCCGGCGGATCACCGCCGACCTCGCCGACACGGCGCTGCGGCCCGCCCTCGAGGGCGTCGAGCTCGTGTTCAACCTCGCCGGCCAGGTCAGCCACGTCGATTCCATGAACGACCCGGTCTTCGACCTCGACGTCAACACCCGCAGCCAGGTGGCGTTCCT
>JAFMJM010000196.1 GCA_017853455.1 Acidimicrobiia bacterium
TCGCGCTTCTCGGCGAACGCCGCGGGGCCCTCCTCCTGGTCGGGGTGGCCCCACATCGCGACGAGGTGCTGGGCGCCGGCCTTGCAGGCGTCGGTGAGGCCCGCCTCGAGCGCGCCCCACAGCGCCTTCTTGGTCTGGCGCATGGCGGTCGGCGAGTTCTTCGCCACCGTCTCGGCGAGTCGCTGGGCCTCCTCCCGGAGTTGCCCCGGCGGGTCCACGACCTGGCTGATCATCCCGAGCTCGTAGGCCCGCTGCGCGGTCATCCGCTCGTACTTCCCCACGAACGCCATCCGCATCACGGCCTCGACCGGCATGCGACGCATCATCCCGATCGCCTCGATCGAAACGACCTGGCCGACCGACACGTGCGGGTCGAAGAACTGGGCGTCGGACGACGCGATCACGATGTCGGAGTCGGCGACCCAGTGGAAGGCGCCTCCGGCGCAGATGCCGTTGACCGCGCAGATCACCGGCTTCCAGACCTGCTGGTGCCAGGCCGTGAAGTGGACGTCGAAGTTCTCCATGGAGTCGCGGTAGCGCTCGAACCCGATGCCGTCGGTGGCGATCTCCATCACGTCGACGCCGGTCTGGAACGCCCGCCCGTTGCCGGTGTGGACGATCACCCGTACCTCGGGGTCGCGGTCGAGCTCGATCCAGGCGTCGGCCAGCTCGTCACGCATGGTGTTGTTCATGGCGTTGAGCTGCTCGGGCCGGTCGAAGATCAGCCAGCCCACGTGTCCCTGACGCTCCACGACCAGCGTCTCGTAGTTGCCGTACGTCATCGGTCGTCCTCCGGAGGGTCGAGGGGGATCCAGGCGGGCTCGCGCTTCTCGGCGAACGCCGCGGGGCCCTCCTCCTGGTCGGGGTGGCCCCACATGATGGCGAGGTCGCGGGCGCCGGCGGCGCAGGCGTCGGTGAGGTCCCGTTCGAGCGCCTGCCACAGCGCCTGCTTCGTGACCGCCATGGCGGTGGGCGAGTTGCGGGCGATCTTGGCGGCGAGGTCGGCGGCCGCTTCCCGCAGCCGCTCGGGCGGATCGACCACCTCACTGCAGATCCCGAGCTGGAAGGCGCGAGCCGCGCCCACCCGCTCGTGACGACCGGTGAGCGCCATGCGCAGCACCGCCTCCATCGGCGACTTGCGCACCAGGGCGATGGTCTCGAACGCGCTCACCTGACCGACCGACACGTGGGGGTCGGTGAACGTGGCGTCGGCGGCGGCGATCACGATGTCGGCGTCGGCGACGAAGTGCAGACCACCGCCGGCGCAGACGCCGTTGACCGCCGCGATGACGGGCTTGCGCACCCCGACCTGCCACGACGTGAACCGGAGCTCGAAGTCGCGGGTCTGGCGGGACACCGCCCGCAGGGCGTCCTTGTCGCGGGCGACCTGCACCATGTCGAGCCCGGTCTGGAACGCCCGTCCGTTGCCGGTGTTGACGATGACCCGCACGTCGGGGTCGGCGTCGAGGGTGAGCCAGGCCTGCTCGAGCTCGCGGAACATCACGGCGTCGAGGGCGTTCCCGGCGTCGGGCCGGTCGAAGACCAGCCAGCCGACGTGGCCGTCGCGCCACACCTCGAGGCGCTCGAAGGAACCGATCTCGTGGACCATGCGAGGGCGGACGTTACCGCCCGGCCGGTCGGTGCGGCGGTGCCGCGACGGTCGTCAGACGCCGTCGATGACCCACGGGGCGGGCCAGGCGTCGGGCCGGAACTGTGCCTCGGTGCCGCCGTCGCAGAGCACGATCGAGCCCACGAAGAACGACGACTCGGGGCCGAGCAGGAACGCCACGAGCGCGGCGAGCTCCTCGGGCCGACCCGAGCGGCCGATGGGCACGGTGAAGCCCTCGAGCATGGGCCGCATCTCGGGGTCGGCCATCCCCTCGGCGATCATGTTGGTCTCGATCTTGCCGGGGGCGACGGCGTTGAGCCGGATGCCCTGGCCGATCCACTTCTCGGTGGGGGCGTTGCGGCGCACGAACCGGGCGACGGCGAGCTTCGACGACGGGTAGGCGTTGAACGGTCCGGTCTCCTCCGCCAGCGTGCGGGCCCGGCCCTCGTCGTCGGCGTTGCACGCCTCGACCAGCTCGAGGGGGTACCCGGGCTGGCAGGTCGTGGAGTTCGACGAGATCGCCACGACCGACGCGTCGATCCCCCGGGCCAGGCACGGGTGCAGGCCCTCGATCAGGGCGACCGTGCCGAAGTAGTTGACCGAGGCGATCAACGCCCCGGACCGCCCCGGCAGGGGGCCGATGCCGGCGAACGGCGCCAGCCCGTCGAGGGTCCCGCCGCACGCCTCGGTCACGGCGGTGATCGCCGTGGCCCGCCCTTGGGGCGTGCCGAGGTCGACCTCGACGTCGGCGTCGCGCACGTCGACGCCGATCACCGTGTGGCCACGCTCGCGCAGCAGCGCCGCCGTGGCCTTCCCCATGCCCGACGCCGAGCCGGTCACGCAGATCGTTCCCATGTCTTCCCCCTTCGCCGTCGGCCGTCGTGGCCGCCCGTTGCGGATCAGTCGCCGAGTGCGCCGGCCTCGTGCAGTGCCGCGATGCGCGCGGCGTCGTAGCCGAGCACGTCGGCGAGCACGGAGTCGGTGTGCTCGCCGGCGTTGGGTGCACGCACCAGGTCGACCTCGTCCTCACCGGCGACCTTCAGCGGGAACGGCAGCATGTCGGCCACGAGCTGCGACGCCGGGTACCACATGAACCGGGCCTGGAACTGCGGGTCGTCCATGATCGTCTTGGGCGTGTTGCACGGGGCGATCGGGGTGTTGTGCTCGTTGCCGAACGCGATCCACTCGGCGCTCGTCTTCGTGCGGAAGATCTCCAACAGGATCCGTCGGAGCTCGAGGTTGTCGCGGGCGTGGTCGGCGTACTTGCTGCCCGGCCACTGCTCGAAGAGGTCCATCCGACCGACCCCGGCGCAGAAGTTCTTCCAGAACTCCTGCTCCGACGCCATGAAGAGCACGTGCCCGTCGGACGACTCGTAGATCTGGTAGCGCACGCCCGGTGCCATGCCCGCGGTACCGGGGGCCCGGCGCTCGTAGTTGTCGGAGGCGTTGCCGGTGACCTCCGACTGCGGGCGCTCGTAGGCCTTCCACGACTCGATCCGGTACCAGTCCATGTAGGCCGCGGCGTCGGACTGGGCGATCTCCATCTGGCAGCCCGTGCCGGTGGCGCGTGCGTTCAGGATGCCGGCCAGGATGCCGAAGGCGCCCATGAGCGGTCCGGCGTGGATGCCCATCGAGGCGTGCTCGGGGATGTACGGGAAGCCGTCCTCGGTGTAGCCGGGGTTGAACGTGCCGGCCCAGGTGTCGTAGGCGATGCCGTGCGACGGCATGTCCTTGTAGGGGCCGGTGGCGCCGTAGCCGGAGATCCCGCAGAACACGATGCGGGGGTTGACCTCCTGCATCCGCTCGAAGGTCAGGCCGCGGCGGGCCAGCGCGCCGGGCCGCATGGCCTCGATGACGGCGTCGGCGTCACGGACGAGGTCGAGGTAGATCTCGACCGCCTCGGGTGTGCGGAGGTCGAGGGTCACCGAGCGCTTGTTGCGGTTGCAGTGCAGCGACAGCAGGGACGACCCCTCGACGATCGGCCAGGTCATCTGGCGCCCGTAGTCGCCACCGGGCGGCTCGATCTTGATGACGTCGGCGCCGAGGTCGGCCAGGAAGCCGCCCATCTCGGCCGGGCCGAGCATCGAGCTCTCGACGATCCGGATCCCCTTCAGCAGGCCTTCCGACACCTGGTGCTCCTTGTCGCGTCCGTCCGTTGTGCGGCGAACCTAGCCGAGGTGCGGCCAGGCGATTCCCGCCGCCCCGGCGGCCAGGATGAGCCAGAGCGGGTTCGGGCGCCGCCACCACAGGAGCACGAGGGCGACTCCGGCGATCACGGCCGGTCCGACGCCGGTGATGGCCTGCCTGCCGAGCGCCACCAGGACGGCGGCCATCAGGCCCAGGCTGGCGGCGACCACACCCCCCACGACGGCGGCGAACCCGGCGTTGCCCCGGAGTCGACGGACCACCACGTCGGTCACGGCCACGAACCCGAAGGCGGGGAGGAAGATGCCGACGGTGGCGACGACCGCGCCGGGGATCCCCCGCAGCGTGAAGCCGATGAAGGTCGCGGTCGTGAAGAGCGGACCGGGGGTCAGTTGGCCGGCCGCGATGGCGTCGAGCAGCTGACGCTGGGTGATCCAGTGGTGCTGGTGGACGAGGATCTGCTCGAGCAGCGCGTAGAGCACGTAGCCGCTCCCGTAGAGGATCGCTCCGATCTGCGCGAACACGAGGAGGATCGGGATCAACGCGACCGGTCCGACCGTCGCGGCCACCGGTCCGACCGCCTCGACGACTCCGCCGAGGGTGAGCGCCACCGTGGTGGCGGCACCGGAACGTCCGCGGGTCGCGCGCCGGGCGATCCACGCGACCGCGCCGGCGGCGACCAGGATCGCGAGGTCGTGCAGGCCGAGGAGCGCGGCGGCGGTCGCCACGGCGAAGATCGTCACGGCGGTCGCGTCCCGGAGCGTGCTCCGGGCCAGGGTGATCGCGGCGTCGAGCACCAGGACCACCACGACGGCGGCGACGGCGGCGAGGGCGCCCCGGAACCGCGGGAGGGTGCCGAACTCGGCGTAGAGCCACGCGAGCGCGGTCATCAACACGAACGCGGGGAGGATGAAGGCGACCCCGGCGACGACGAGGCCGCGGCGCCCGGCGCGGACGCGGCCGATGTGCATCGCCACCTCGGTGGAGTTGGGCCCCGGGACCAGGTTGGCGAGGCCGATGAGCTCGGCGTACTCGTCGTCGGTCACCCAGCCCCGACGGTCGACGAACTCGTCGCGCATGACGGCGATGTGGGCGGCCGGCCCGCCGAA
>JAFMJM010000197.1 GCA_017853455.1 Acidimicrobiia bacterium
TCGGCGGTGCGGGGTCGGACGGCGGCGAGCGCGCGCAGCGTGGCGTCGTTGAAGATCACGTAGGCGGGGACCGAAGCCGCCTTGGCGCGTCGGCCCCGCCACTCGCGCAGGGCCTCGAAGCACGGAACGTCGGCCGGGTCGAGGTCGGAGGCGACGGGGGCCAACTTCCGGCGGGCCGCGGCGATGGTCGGCCGGGGGTCGGCGGGCGGGCGGTCGGCGACGGCGCCCAGCCACGAGGTCTCGATCGGCTCGAGCCACGGGCTCGGGGCCCGGTTGGCGGTGCGGGCGCCGACGGTGCGGGTGCCGGCCCACGACAGGTGCAGCTGGCGTTCGGCCCGGGTCAGGGCCACGTAGAGGAGGCGACGCTCCTCCCAACGCTGGGCGGGGGTCTCGGCGTGACTGATCGGCACCAGCCCGCGCTCGAGGCCGGTCACGAAGACGGTGTGGAACTCGAGCCCCTTGGCCCGGTGGAAGGTGAGCAGCTCGACCGCGTCGGCGTCGGCGGGGGCGTCGTCACGCAGGGTGGTCGAGAGGAAGCCGAGGAATCCGGCGTAGGTGGCGTGGGGGCCCTCGGTGTCGGCGTACTCGTGCCCCAGCGCGACGACGGCGTCGAGGTGCTCGCGCTGCTCCTCGCTCATCGGGTCGGACGACTCGGCCTCGCCGACGAGGTGGTCGAGCAATGCCGGGAACGGGACGTCGGGGGTGCGCCCGGCGACGGTGCGCAGGTCGGCGAGGACGACCTGGACCTCGGGGCGGTCGAGGAAGCGGGCGGCGCCGCGGAGTCGCACCGGGACCCCGGCCCGGGTGAACGCCTCCTCGAACGCGACCGACTGGGCGTTGGTGCGGTAGAGCACGGCGAGGTCGCCCCAGGCGACACCGGCGGAGTGGGCGTCACGGGCCAGCCGGGCGATGGCGGCGGCCTCGGCCTCGGCGCTGTCGTGACGCGTGACGGTGGGCACCGACCCCGCCGGCGACGCGGCGTGCACGGGCGGGCGACGGCTCCCGCCGTCGACGAGCAGGGCGTTGGCGGCACCGACGATCTCGGGGGAGCAGCGGTAGTTCGTGCGCAGGTGCACCACCGTCGCACCGGGGAACTCGCGGGAGAAGTCGGACAGGTACCCCGACTCGGCGCCGGCGAACCCGTAGATGGCCTGGTCGGGGTCGCCGACGACGCAGAGTTGCCCGGTGTCGCCGAGCCAGGCCCGGATCAGCCGGAGCTGGGCGGGGCTCGTGTCCTGGAACTCGTCGACGGAGAGGTGCCGGAAGCGCCAGCGTTGCGCCGTGGCGAACTCGCGGTCGCGCTCGAGCGCGTCGGCGCACCACCAGACGAGGTCCTCGAAGTCGGCGAGCCGGCGCTTGCGCTTGGCGGCTTCGTAGGCGGCGTACGCCTCGGCGATCACGGGGAGCGGGCGGGCGGGCTCGCGCCCGGCGCGCCCGGCGGCGTGCACGTAGTCGTCGGGCCGGACGAGGCGGGTCTTGGCCCACTCGATCTCGCCGGCGACCTCCATGGCGGCGACGGTGCTCTCGGGGCCGCGGCCGCCGACGATCGGGAGCAGCAGGCGGATCTTGCGGTCGACGATCTCGGGGGGCGTGCGCCCGTGGTCGAGGGCGCGGCGGCGCAGTTGGGCGAGGGCGACGGCGTGGATCGTCCCGGCCGTGACGTCGCCGCGACCGTCGGCGCCGGTGCCGAGACGGTGGAGGCGGCGGCGCAGCTCGCCGGCGGCCTTGCGGGTGAAGGTGAGGGCCAGGACGTGGGCGGGCTCGTCGAGGCCCTCGCGGATGCGCCAGGCGATCCGACGGGTGAGCACGCGGGTCTTGCCCGATCCGGCCCCGGCGTGGATGGCGAGACGGGTGGCGTCGGCGGTGACCGCGGCGCGTTGGTCGGGGTCGAGGTCGTCGAGGAGCGGGTCGGCGCCGGGCGTGGTCATCGGGCCCGACCGTACCGAGCGCCTGTGACACCCCCGGGGACCGGTGACGGGCGGCGCCCGACGGGGTCCGGTCGGTCGTGGGTGGTTCGGGCAGGACGTTCACCGCGGTCCGCGACGGGTGTGCCCGCCTGGCGACGGTGGCGTTCCCGGTGCGCTGCCCGGGGTGCGGGGCGGCGGGGGCACCGGTGTGCGCGCCGTGCCTGGCGGCGGCCCGACCGGCCACTCCGGCGCCGCCCCCGCCCGGGGTCACGGCGTGGTCCGCGGCGTTCGCCTACGACGGCGTGGTCCGCGAGTGGATCGCGGGTGCGAAGTACCACGGCGCCCACGCCGCGCTCGGTCCCCTGGCCGTGGCGGCGGCGCGGGCCTGGGCCACCGGGCCCGGCGCAACGCTCCCGACCGCGCCGGTCGTGGTCACGTGGGTTCCGACCGTCGTGGCCCGCCGTCGGAACCGGGGGTTCGACCACGCCCGCCTGCTGGCCCGCGGGGTGGCGCGCGACCTCGGGCTCCCGACGGCCGCCCTGTTGGGTCGCGCGCCGGCGGATCCGGGCGACGCACAGACCACCCGACCCGTCGCCGCGCGCCACGTCGGGCCCGTGGTCCGGGTCCGTCGGACCGGGTGGGCGGCCCGGGTGGGCCGCGGCCCGGTGCTCCTCGTCGACGACGTGGCCACGACGGGCGCATCGGTGCGGGTGTGCGCGGCCGCGCTGCTGGCGGCGGGCGTGCCGGCGGTGATGGCGTGCACGGTCGCGCGGACGGCCCCCGACCGCGCGGTCGCCGTCCCTATGCTCCGGGCGTGACCGCGAGCCCCGAGGCCCCGACCCCCGTGGACCGGGAGCGCGGGTCGCGGGTGGCGCACGCGTGGTCGACGTTCCGGGCGTGGCTCGGCCTGGTCGCCGGCCCGGCGGCCTACGTGGCGTGGGCGCTGTTCCGGTGGTGGCAGTCGTCGGGGACCGGCCAGGGGGTCTGGCAGGACACCCAGGGCTACCTGACCCAGGCGGCGGCGCCCCTCGGGTCGCTCGACTTCTGGGCGGGTGCCCGGGCACCGGGGCTGCCGCTCGTGATGCGGATCGCCGGGTCCGACCCGGCCCGGGTCGTGGGGATCCAGATCGGCGTCTCGATCGTGGCGTGGGCGGTCCTGGCGCTCGCCGCCGGGGCCTGCGTCCGGCCGGGCTGGCGCCGGGCGGTCGCGAGCGGCCTGGTCCTGGCCCTCGCCTGCACGCGCCCGGTGACGCAGTGGGACCGCCAGCTCCTGACCGAGTCGCTCTCGCTCTCGACGCTGGCGGTGTGCACCGCCGCCCTGCTCTGGTTCGCCCGTCGGCGCGACGCCTGGTCGGGCGCGGCGCTCGTGCTGGCGGCGACGGCGTGGCTGTCGTTGCGCGACACCCACGCGTTGGTGGTCGGGCTCACCGGCGTGGTCGTGCTGGTGGTGGCGGTGGTCGCCGGGCGACGGTCGACCCGCGACCCGGTGGCGGGCCACCGACCGGGGGCGGAGGTGACGGTCCTCGTCGTGGTCGGGGTGCTGCTCGTCGGGATCGCGTTCGTCGGTCAGGCCGCCGCCGACCACGGACGCCGCGGCGTGGGCCCGATCGCGGGGGTGTACGCGACGCGCGTCCTGCCGTTCGCCGATCGGCGCGACTGGTTCGCCGACCGCGGGATGCCCCAGGCCCGCGACCTGCGCGTCCGGGCCCGCGACGCCCGGGACGCCACGCCCGCCGGGGCCGCGGTGGTCGTCAACGCGTTCCCCGGCGACGCGGAGCTGGACCGCTACACGCGGTGGCTCACCGACCACGGCACGTCGACCCTGCTGCGCTACGCCGTCACCCATCCGGGATACGTCGTCGGGGAGCCGTTCGTGCGGCCGGGGCGCGACTTCAACAACCTCGGTCGGTGGGCGAACTACGTGGCGGTCGACCACGACGTGGCGGTGCTCGGCCTGCTGGTGTTCCCGCCGTGGCCATGGGTCCTGGCGGTCGCGCTCCTGGCGGTGGCCGTGACGGTGGCGCGGCGCCGGTGGGCGACGACCTGGCCGGTGGTGTGGTGGGTCACGGTCGGGTGGGGACTGGTCGGGCTCGTCCACCTGCTCGCGGCCTGGCACGGCGACGCCCAGGAGGTGACCCGCCACGTGCTGCTCGCCGACGTGCAGGTGCGGCTGGCGGTGCTGTTGGCGGTCGGGTGGGCCGTCGACGCGCTCGGTCGGCCGGCGGCGGTCAGCGCGACCGGGCCGCCCGCCACCGACGGGCCAACGAACGGGCCTCCGGGTCGAGGTCGGCGCCGAAGCGGCTGAGGGCCCGACCCAGGGACTCGCACTCGGGCTCCTGGGAGGTGCGCGGACACGCGCGCAGGTCGCGGAGCGGGTCGTGGCGGCGGTCGACGCGCCACACGGTCTGGGCCGGCGCGTCCCGTCGGTCGAACGCCGCCGACGCGAACTGCTCGTCGGAGAAGGTGACCTCCTCCTGGCGGGTGCCGGTGGGGAAGGCGTCCGCGATCCAGCCGTAGCGGTGGCTCGGACCGCGACCGGCCAGGGCCACCCAGTCGACGGTGTCGAAGCGGTTGTGCAGCACGCCGATCGCGAACGCCGTCGGGTCGCCCTCGTCGGCGAGTCGCTGCAAGAACCGGGCGCGGTCGTCGAAGGCGGCGATCGGGTTGGAGTAGTGCGCGTTGTCGGTGTTGAACACGTACACCGGGAGGAACGCGGGGAGCGCGGCGTCGTCGGTGAGGACCACCGAGTCGGCGAACCGGCCGCGGGTGGCGGCGCGGAATCCGTCGACCCGCTCGGTGGGGTAACGGGCCTCGCGCTGGGCGTCGAGGAACGGAAGGTCGCGCACGGCGGTCTGGCCGACGGCCACGACGAACACCACCAGGGCGACCACCCCGACGACCCGGACGTCGGTGGCCCGCAGGCGCGGCACCGGATCGGTGCGGAA
>JAFMJM010000198.1 GCA_017853455.1 Acidimicrobiia bacterium
CTCAGGCGCTCTCGTCCGACATCCAGTGCACGAAGCGCTGGAGCGGGAACATGGCGTCGTGCGGGCCACCCATCACGTGCTTGGCGGCACCCCCGAGGCGCACCACTCGCTGCGCCCCGGCGCTGGCGAGGCGGTCGCGCATCCGGGTCTTGGTCGCCTCCGGGTACATCCCGATCGTCTGGGTGGCGACGTTGACGTGGCGCACGGCGGCGTCGAGCGAGTCGACGTGCACGACGTTGGCGGTCTTGTTGGTGGGGTGGAACTCCACCGGGTCGCGGGTCAGGATCACGAGGCCCCGCCCGTCGGGGGCACCCCACACGCGCACGTCGTCGTCCATGAGCTCGAGCATCTCGATCTGCTCGCGGTCCTCGATCGGCAGCGGGTGCGCGACCTCCGACCCGTATTCGCGGTCGACCGCGATGCGCTGCTGCAGGCGCTCGCAGAACCGCTCGACCCCCGCCCGGTCGCCCTCCACGAACAGGAACCGGCTGGCCAGGCAGGCTTCCTGGTTGAACACCGTCACGTCGGTGGCGGCCGCCTCGGCGACCTCGTCGATGACCTCGTCGGACGCGAACGCCTCGGGGCCCAGCATCGAGATCGAGGTCTTCGGGTCGAACGACACCAACTGCAGGCCCGGGCCGAGGTAGCGGATGACGTTGTCGATGGCGTCGCCGCCGCCCCACGCCACGATCCGGTCGAAGTACTGCGGTCGGTAGAGCGGCCGCTCGACCCGCTCGTCGCCGCCCCGCCAGTAGACCGCCGACATCGACCGCACCACCGGGTGGTCGGGATCGACGTCGGCCATCGTGCGCAGCACCGCCACCGCGGTGAACGGGTCGCTCGACGGCATCTTGAACACGTTGACCGCCTTGACCAGCGCGCCGCTCGTGATCGACGAGATGCATCCGGTCGGCGAGTTGCCCGCCAGCATGTGCACCATGCGCGGCGGGAACGCGCGCAGGGCGCCGCGCTGCCCGTGGAGGTCGACGCGCTCGACCCAGCCGTCGAGGGCGGCCGGGTTCGCGAAGTTCGTCTCGACGCTGCACCACAGGCCCTCGCGGGTGATGAAGTGCTCGGCGCGCCGGAACGTGTTCTCCACCACCCGACGCGGCAGCGGATTGGTGGCGACGATCCGCTCCAGCGCCTCCTGGAGGTGCTCGTTGCGGTCGAGCACCAGCCGCTCGCCGCACGCCACCAGGAAGTCGATGATCTCGGCGACCGGCACGTCGAGGAGTGGCGGCAGCTCCGAGCGGGGGGTCACCAGGTCGTCGAGGCGCAGCTCGGGGGTGGCGAACGCCACGCCGAGGTCACGCGACCGGTACTCGACCGCACCGCCCTCGACGACCTTCCCGCGCACGAAGTGGTCGACGCGGATCGCCTCGCCGAGGCCGTCGGCGGGGGGTGCGGTGTCGGTGGCGGTCACGAGAGCCCCCGCACGTAGGCGTCGACGGTGCCGGCGCACCCGATCTTGTCGTCGCCCTGGAGGTCCGCGTAGCGCACGATGGTGTCGTGGACCGTGGGCCCGGCGTTGCCGCACGGACACGGGCCGAGGTCGAGGGTGATGCGGTCGCCGGTGATGACGCCACCCCACCGACCGTCGAGCGACAGGTCGAAGAACGCCGCCCGCCCCTCGAGCGCTCCGCCCGTGTGGGGCAACGCGACGTCGCCGGCCTGGTCGAGCACCATCGGCACGACCCACGGCGGCACGTGGTAGCGCCGACCCTCCCGGCAGCGGGGCATGCCCGAGTTGAGCTCCTGCATGGAGTAGTTCTGGAACTCGCGGTCGGCGGGGATGTTGAACGTGGCGTGCACGAACTCCTGGTAGTCGTCGGGCAGTTGCGCCCGCTTGAGGCCGCCACCCACGTAGATGCAGTTGTCGGGGTCGAAGTCGGCGGCGCTGTACCCACGCTCGCGCACGAGACGCGCCACGTGGTACAGGGCGTTCCACATCCCCGAGATGAACAACTTCTCGTCGCGCGCCCCGATCAGCGCCTCGGCGCCCAGCACGTACGACTGCTCCAGCGCGTCGGCGCGCTCCTGCGACGTCGCCTCGAACGCGGCGATCTCGTCGGGGCGGGCGGTGCCCTCGGCGATCGCCTTGCGCAGCACGACCATGCGGGTCATGCCGCCGACGGTGATCGGCGGGATCTCGAGCCGGTAGGGCGGCCGGTCGGGCAGTCCGAACGCCGCCGCCAGCGCCTCGCCGCTCGTGCGGTTGCGCGGCGACACCACCACGGGAGCGAGGCCGAAGTTGCGCCGGTCCTGACGGGGCTCGACCCCCGACCCCCACGAGAACACCTGCACCGAGTCGACACGGATGCGGTCGAGGTCGGCGGCCGAGGCGACCAGCATCGCCGACTTGCCGGTGGTGCCGCTCGAGCACGAGACGAAGTTGCCGGCGGCCTCGAGCCGGTCGACGAAGTCGTCGAGGTCGGCCACGGCACCCCAGTCGAGGTCGGCGATGGGGTGCGGCGAGATCGTGCCCATCCACTTCGCGATCCCGGCCCAGTTCTCGTTGGCCAGGAACGTGTCGGGGTACGACTTGTAGACCGAGTGCGGGAACAGCACGGGCACCAAGTCGGCGAGAGCGCCGATGCGGTCCACCCCGGCGTCGGTGGCGCGCTTGGCGAGGAGCTTGATGCGACCCCGGCGCTCCTGGAACCGCTCGTCGAGGGCGGCGACCTGGAGGTCGAGCAGGTCGGCGCGCGAGGCGGCGAACCGGTCGGGGTCGGTCTGCCGTCCGAGCAGCTGGTCGAGTGCGCTGGTCATCGTCCCCCCGTTCCCGGTCCCCGGGCGTGCGCCGCCATCGGTGCCGACCCCCCAAAACTAGACCATCGAGTCTGGTTCGTCAACGACCGCGGTCGATCCCTCAGGTCGGGAAGGACTCGCCGATCTCGGACTCGGAGAACGCCCAGAGCCACGCCACCATCTCGGGATCGGTGGCGTGGGCAGCCGCCTCCTCCACCGCGCAGTCGGCCAGGTAGCCGCCGTTTGGCACCCCGTCGGCCACCGCCGCCCACACGATGGTGGCCGCCCCCTGCGGGATGGTCTTGGTGGTGCCCTCGCTGCCCGCCGGCCGGGCCTCGACCATCGCCCGCTCCTCGGCGGGCAGGTAGCGGTAGAGGTCCGTGCCGATCATCCCGGGGTGCACGGCGTTCGCGGTGATGCCGCGCTCGGCGAGCCCGCGGGTGAACAGCACGTTGGCGGACTTCGACTGCCCGTAGGCCCGCCACTTGTCGTACTCACGGGTCCGCCAGTGCGGATCGTCGACGTCGACCCCCGCGATCAGGTGCCCGCGCGACGACACGTTCACCACCCGGGCGTCGTCGGCGAGCACTGGGGCGAGCCGCGCCGTCAGCGCGAAGTGTGCGAGGTGATTCACGCCGAGCTGTAGCTCGAAGCCCTCGACGGTGGTGCCGGCCGGAGTGGCCATCACCCCGGCGTTGTTCACGAGCACGTCGACCCGGCCCCACCGCTCGGCGATCTCGGCAGCCGCCGCCCGCACGCTCGCCAGCGACGTCAGGTCGCAGGCCACGAGGTGGCCGTTCACGCCCACCGTGGCGAGTGCTGCCAGGGCTGCGGGCGCGCCCGGGTCGCGCACCGCCATCACGACGGTGGCCCCGTGCGCGGCGCAGGCCCGGGCCGTCTCGAGACCGAGGCCGGTCGAGGCGCCGGTCACGACGACCACCGTCCCGGCCAGGTCGACCCCCGCCAGCACGTCGTCGGTCGTGTGTTCCGCTCCGAACGTCATGGTTCCCCCTCTGTGCGTCGGGCCGGCCGGTGTCGGACCCGTCAGACCTTGTAGCCGCCGTCGACCGCGATCACCTGGCCGGTGATCCCGCGTCCGTCGGGGCCGGCGAGCAGCACCGCCATCCCGGTGAGCTCCTCGGCGTCGAGCACCCGGTTCTGGAGCGACTCCGCTGCGGCCCGCGCCTCCTCGTCGGCGGCGGTGGTGCCGCGCCGGGCGGCGATGCGCTCGAAGTCGACGAGCGACGTGCGGGTCCAGCCCGGGCACAGCACGTTGGCGTTGATGCCGTGGGGTGCGCCCGCCTTCGCGATCTCCTTCGTGAAGCCGATCAGCCCGTGCTTCGCCGCCGTGTAGCCCGCGGTCGAGCCGGTGTGGCGCGACGCCCCCGAGCCGATGTTGACGATCCGCCCGAAGCCGCGCTCGCGCATCCCGGGCAACGCGGCGCTCGTCGTCCAGTACGCCGAGGTGAGGTTGAGGGCGAGCGTCTGCTCGAACGCGTCGTCGTTGCCGCCGAACGGGTCGGGGTCGCCCCCCACGCTGCCCCCGACGTTGTTCACCAGCACGTCGACTCGACCGAACCGCTCGACCGCGGCGTGCACCGGCCGCTTGGCGTCGAGGCGGTCGGTGGCGTCGGCCACCACGGCCAGGCCCCGGTCGGCACCGAGGCCGGCGGCGGTGAGGGTCGCCTCCAGGTCGGCGGCCGTGCGCGACGACACCACGACCGTCGCCCCCTCGGCGGCGTAGCGGAGCGCGATGGCCGCCCCGATCCCCCGGCCGCCGCCGGTGACCACCGCCACCAGCCCGTCGAGTGCCCCGTGCGCCACGGTCGTCGCCCCCTCCAGTCGGCCCAGCGAGCCCCGAAGGACGCTACGGCGATCCCCGCCGGGGCGGCAAGCCGACCCCGGTCCGGCACCTGACCCGACGGAGCGTCGGCGCGGCCGCCGACGGCCGCTGGCCGCTACCCGTACTGCAGCGCCATCGCGATGCGGAGATACCAGAAGTTGAGGAAGCCCGGGGCGATCGGCTCGGTGCGGTACTCGAGCGGCCCGCCGCTGAACGCGACCCGGAACA
>JAFMJM010000366.1 GCA_017853455.1 Acidimicrobiia bacterium
TATTCGTGATAGTCGTCGCTGCCGCGATCTAATCAAATCGGATTGGTATCAATCGCTGTGGCCCATTGAGCTGCTGTCAGACTTAGATGGAAAGCGAGAATTTGGCAATACTAAAAAAGGAATTCGGCAAGCACGCAGCTTTACAAGCATGACCGGGGTTCGCGGCGACCGCGTAATTCTTGACGACCCGATCAGCGCGGATAGCGCAAATAGTGCGGCAAAACTTGAGGCGGCGCGGATAGCATTTACAGAGACTCTACCAACACGCGTTAACTCTGATAAGTCGGCGATTGTAGTGATTATGCAAAGACTGTCCGAAAAAGACACGTCTGGCGTGATCTTGGGAATGGGCTTGCCGTATGTCCATTTATATATACCGATGCGCTTTGAGTCGTCTAGGCGTTGCGAGACGTCGATCGGATGGTCTGACCCTCGCACGATTGACGGAGAGTTAATGTTCCCTGAGCGATTCAGCGAGACGCAGGTGCAAGAATTAGAGCGTACTCTTGGGTCATACGGGACTGCTGGACAGCTACAACAGCGGCCTGCGCCTCGCGGCGGTGGAATATTTAACCTTTCATGGTTTAAGTATTACGACAAAACTCCGCCGCTGGAATTCCGTTTTATCGTCGCGGACACAGCACAAAAGACTGGACAACAAAACGATTTCAGCGTCGCGAGTTGCTGGGCGCGATCGTCTACCGGGCAAGCGGTATTACTCGATCAAGTACGCGGCAAGTGGGAGGCCCCAGAGCTTCTAGCTATGATCCGGTCCTTTTGGATTAAGCATAAAGATCAAGGCACGAATGCCTCAGCATTACGCGGATTATATGTAGAGGACAAATCATCAGGCACTGGGCTAATACAGACTTTGCGGCGCGAAGGCATACCGATTATCCCGGTGCAGCGTAATGCTGACAAAATTACTAGAGGATATGATGCAGCGCCATTTATTGAGTCTGGCAATGTTTTATTGCCTGAATTCGCGCCGTTTTTAGCTGATTTTCTGGCAGAGGCTGAGTCTTTCCCAAGCGGCGTCCACGATGACCAAGTAGACCCGATGATGGACGCGATAAAAATCGTGCAGGAAACAAAAAGTCAAAAGCCTGTAGAGGCTCGTCCGATCCCGATGGTTAATCGGTGGAATTGATCAATTAATATCATGCGTGCTATTTTATGCCGAAAATAGGCATGGAATGCTCGAATGGCAATCGATCAAAAGCTGGTTAAGCTGCATCAGGACGCATTAAGCGAGTTTGATCGCATACAGGAGACAGTGCGCGATGAGCGCATGCAATGTCTTGAAGATCGACGGTTTTATTCTATCTCTGGGGCATCCTGGGAGGGGAGCCTGGGAGATCAGTTTGAGAATAAACCGAAGTTTGAAGTCAATAAAATACACTTGGCGGTTATTCGAATAATAAACGAATACCGAAACAATCGTTTTGATGTAACCTTCTCGGCTAAAGACGGATCAAAAGACGAAAACGCGGACTTTTGCGCCGGGTTATATCGTGCCGATATTGAAGACTCTCAGGCTGATGAGGCATTAGATAATGCATTCGAGGAGGCAGTAGGCGGCGGCTTTGGCGCGATTCGTCTGCGCAATGTATACGAAGACGAAGAAGACGAGGACGACGACCGTCAGCGAATTGTCTTTGAGCCGATCTATGATGCTGACTCAAGCGTATTCTTTAGCTTAGATGCTAAGCGACAAGACAAGTCAGACGCAAAGGCGTGCTATGTGCTAACGGCGATGGATGTTGAGGCATATAAAAATGAATACCAAGACGATCCAGCTACGTGGCCGAAGGATATAAGCCAGTCACAATTCGACTGGCACACTCCTGATGTTGTGTATGTCTGTGCGTATTATAAAGTCGAAATGGCACCTGATATTGTGTACACATATCGGGCACTTGATGGTTCTGAGTCAAAACATTACAAATCAGAGTTTGATAAAGACCCAGAATATAAAACTGAGCTTTTAGAGACCGGTCATATTCTCGTTAAAGAAAAGCGCATTAAGCGGCGCAGGGTGCACAAGTATTTAATGAGCGGCGGAGGAGTTCTTGAGGATGGCGGGTATATTGCTGGAAAGCATATTCCAGTTATTCCATGTTACGGTAAACGTTGGTTTATCGATAACGTCGAGCGGTGCATGGGCCATGTGCGTCTAGCTAAAGACGCACAGCGACTCAAGAATATGCAGCTATCAAAGCTAGGCGAGATTAGCGCGTTGTCTGCTATTGAAAAGCCTATTTTTGTAACAGAGCAGATCAGAGGCCATGAGTTATTATGGGCCGAGGATAATGTAAAAGCGTATCCGTTTTTAGTTATAAATTCACTTACTGGCGCGAATGGGGAGACAGTCCCCACGGGGCCAGTTGGAAAACAAAGTCCGCCGCAAATCCCCCCGGCGATGGCAGCTCTGCTTCAGCTCACTGAGTCAGATATTGCTGACATATTAGGCAATCAGCAACAAGCGGACAAAATGGTAAGCAATATCAGCGGCACTGCCGTTGATATGATTCAAACCAGAATAGACGCTCAAGCATATATTTATATCAGCAACCATGCCAAAATGCTCAAGCGTGCTGGCGAGGTATGGCTGTCTATGGCTAAAGAGATATATATTGAGCCAGGTCGTAAAGTTAAAGTTATTGATGACCAAGATTCCGCAAGTTCGGCTGAATTATTGGCTCCGTTGGTAAATAATAAGACTGGGGCGATTGATTACACTAACGACATATCTGGTGCAAAGTTTGACGTTAAAGTTAATATCGGGCCATCGTCTAGCAGCCGCAGGCAATCGACGCTCAAATCGTTGATTAATATGATTCAGATCAGCGATGATCCTGAGACAAGGCAAGTATTAACGTCAATGGCCATGCTAAATATGGAAGGCGAGGGCATCCAAAACGTGCGCGATTATTTCCGCAAAAAACTAGTTCGAATTGGTGTTATCAAGCCGACGGACGAGGAAATTGCGGAAATGCAGCAGCAGGCACAGAACGCGCAGCCAGATCCTAATGCCGTGTTTTTGCAGGCTGCTGCAGAAGAAGCGATGGCCAAGGCATCACAGGCTCGTGCGTCAGTTATCAAGACGGTTGCAGACTCTGAGTTGGCAAAGGCGAAGACAATTGAGACGCTTGGGAAGGTAGACGCTAATTCCCAGGACCAAGCTATGAAAATGGCACAAGTTTTAAGCGGGGCACTTGGGCAGCCGGAGCAGATCCAGCAGCCCAATATTGAGGCGCCACCAGAGCAATAAATGGTTACCGCTCGGCCATTCAATCGAGCGAGTTAATGGGGCACAAAATGGGAATGCAAGAACAGAGCGAGGACGTGCAAGAAGTAAACCTTGATCAATCTGAGGTCATTAATAATCCTGAGGATGAATCTGTATCTGAGACACCGCCAGATGCTGAAGACAGCCAGGATCATGATGATATTGAGGACGAGGTTACGGTATCAATTGGCGATGATCAGCCAAAAGATGAAAAGCCGGCACCTCGTTGGGTTAGGGAGTTAAGAAAGAGCCAGAGGGAGTTAGCTCGGGAGAATCGCGAGTTAAAAATGCGGTTAGAGAGTACGGCTAGCACTGAGAATAAGCCGGTGCAGTTAGGTCCTAAGCCGACATTAGACGGCTGCGATTACGATACGGAGGCATTCGAAGCAAAATTGGCGGAATGGTTTGATCAAAAGCGAGAGCTCGATCAGGCAGCTAATAAAATGCGCGAAGCTGAAGAAGCCGAGAGGAAAGAATGGCAAAACAAACTTAATTCTTACGCTAAGTCAAAAGCTGAATTGCGTGTTAGGGATTACGAAGACGCCGAAGAGGCTGTCCAAGGAGTGCTAGACGTAACGCAGCAGAGCATATTAATCGAGGGGGCAGAAAACCCTGCGGTTTTGGTCTATGCGCTTGGCAAAAACCCACAAAAAGCGCGTGAATTTGCATCTATTAAAAGCCCGATTAAGTTTGCTTTTGCGGTCGCAAAACTAGAGAAGGAGTTAAAGGTGATTGCAAAAGGCAAAAAAGCACCGGAGCCTGAAAAAATTGTCAGTGGTACGGGAAGAATTTCAGGGTCAACTGATGTTCATTTAGATAGATTGCGTGAAAAGGCTGCGAAGACTAATGATTATTCAGAAGTTAACGCATACAAAAAGCAACTTAGAGATAAACAAAAGAGGTAATAATGTCTAACCAATTTACAAAAGAAGAGCGCGTCGCATTCGAGGACATCCTCGAAGGGTTTAATGACGCTTTGGTGCTTTCTCGCAACGTCTCAGTTTATCGTGGGATGAACGATGCGGAAATGGAGCGGTCTAATAATATTTTCTGGCGGCCGATGCCTTATATCGTGCCGTCGTATGATGGCACTGACCAGACCACAAATTTCCGGTCATTGACGCAGCTTTCTGTGCCAGCCACGATCGGTTTTCAAAAGTCTGTACCGTGGCAAATGTCTGCTACAGAATTACGCGATGCTTTGCAAGAAAAACGACTCGGAGATTCTGCAAAACAACGTTTGGCCACAGATATTAATCTGGCAATTATGAACGTTGCGGCTAACCAGGGCACGTTGTTTGTTAAGCGCACTTCCGCTGCATCGGGATTTGATGATGTGGCAGCTTGTGAAGCAGTTTTTAACGAGCAAGGCATCCCCGGTAATGATCGTTATATTGCGCTGTCCACGCGTGACTATAACAATATGGCGTCGAACTTGGCGACTAGTACACGGTCGTTCGGTAACTCTGTATCAGAAGACGCATTGCGCCGTGCTTATGTTGGAAACGTTGCGTCGTT
>JAFMJM010000199.1 GCA_017853455.1 Acidimicrobiia bacterium
CCTCGAACTTGCGCATGTGCAGCTGGCAGGTGGCGGTCCCGAGCTCGGGACCGTGGGGCCGGCCGTTGATCATCATCGAGCACGAGCCGCAGATGCCCTCACGGCAGTCGTGGTCGAAGGCGACCGGCTCCTCGCCCTTGACGACGAGTCGGTCGTTGAGCACGTCGAAGAGCTCGAGGAACGACATGTCGGGGCTGACCTCGTCGACCTCGTAGGTCTCGAAGTGGCCGGTGGCCTGCGGGCCGGGCTGGCGCCAGACGCTGAGCGTGACCTTCATCGGTGATCCCTCACTTGTACGAGCGTTGGGCGAGGTGGACGTACTCGAACTCGAGCGGCTCCTTGTGGAGCGTCGGGGCGGCGTGGTCGCCCGTGTGCTCCCAGGCCCCGACGTAGGCGAAGTGCTCGTCGTCGCGGAGCGCTTCGCCGTCCTCGGTCTGGTGCTCGACCCGGAAGTGGCCGCCGCACGACTCCTCGCGGTGGAGGGCGTCGCGGCAGACCAGCTCGCCGAACTCGAGGAAGTCGGCGACGCGGCCGGCCTTCTCGAGCGACTGGTTGAGCGTCATGTCCTCGCCGAGGACCCGCACGTCGTTCCAGAACTCCTCGCGGATCGTGGTGATCTCGGCGACCGCCTTCTCGAGGCTCTCGCGGGAGCGGGCCATCCCGCAGTTGTCCCACATGACCTTGCCGAGCTCGCGGTGGAAGTAGTCGACCGAGCGGGTGCCGCCGATCCCGAGGAGCTGCTTGGTGGAGTCGCGCACGGCGTTCTCGGCCTCGACGAACACCGGGTCGTCGGTGCCCACCACGCTCTCCCCGAGCTGCGGGGCGAGGTAGTCGCCGATCGTGGCCGGGAGCACGAAGTAGCCGTCGGCCAGACCCTGCATGAGGGCACTGGCGCCGAGGCGGTTGGCTCCGTGGTCGGAGAAGTTCGCCTCACCGAGCACGTACAGACCCGGGACGTTGCTCATCAGGTTGTAGTCGACCCACAGGCCGCCCATCGTGTAGTGGACGGCCGGGTAGATCCGCATGGGCGTGCGGTACGGGTCCTCGCCCGTGATCCGCTCGTACATCTGGAACAGGTTGCCGTAGCGCTCCTCGATGACGTGCTGGCCCAGTCGGTCGATGGCCGACGCGAAGTCGAGGTAGACGCCGTTCTTGAGCGGACCCACGCCCCGGCCGGCGTCGACCTCGCGCTTGGAGGCGCGGGAGGCGACGTCACGGGGGACGAGGTTGCCGAACGCCGGGTAGCGACGCTCGAGGTAGTAGTCGCGCTCGCTCTCGGGGATCTGGTCGGCGGAGCGCTCGTCACCGAACTCCTCGGGCACCCAGATCCGGCCGTCGTTGCGCAGCGACTCCGACATCAGGGTGAGCTTCGACTGGAACTCGTCGGAGGCCGGGATGCAGGTCGGGTGGATCTGCGTGTAGCAGGGGTTGGCGAGGTAGGCGCCCTTCTTGTGCGCCCGCCAGATGGCGGTGACGTTGGAGGCCTTGGCGTTGGTGGAGAGGAAGAACACGTTGCCGTAGCCGCCGGTGGCCAGCACGACCGCGTGGGCCGAGTGCGACTCGACGTGACCGGTGATGAGGTTGCGGGTCACGATGCCCGCGGCGCGCCCGTCCTTGGTGACGAGGTCGAGCATCTCGGACCGGTTGTGGAGGGTCACGGCGCCGAGGCCGATCTGGTGGGCGAGCGCCTGGTACGCACCGAGCAGGAGCTGCTGACCGGTCTGGCCCCGGGCGTAGAAGGTGCGCGACACCTGGGCCCCACCGAACGACCGGTTGTCGAGCAGGCCGCCGTACTCACGGGCGAACGGGACGCCCTGGGCGACGCACTGGTCGATGATGTTCACGCTCACCTGGGCGAGGCGGTACACGTTCGCCTCGCGGGCGCGGTAGTCGCCACCCTTGACGGTGTCGTAGAACAGCCGGTAGACGCTGTCGCCGTCGTTGCGGTAGTTCTTGGCGGCGTTGATCCCGCCCTGTGCGGCGATGGAGTGCGCCCGGCGGGGTGAGTCGTGGAACGTGTGGAGGTCGACCTGGTAGCCGAGCTCGGCGAGGCTGGCCGCCGCCGACGCACCGGCGAGGCCGCTGCCCACGACGATGATCTTGAAGCGACGCTTGTTGGCCGGGTTGACCAGCTTCACGTCGAACTTGTGGTTGTCCCACTTCTCTTCGATGGGACCGGCGGGGATCTTCGAGTCGAGGGCCATGGTCACTGCACCACCTTCGTCACGACGAGCAACGGCATGCTGATGTTCCCGACGGCGATCACCACGGCCAGGCCGATGGCGAACGCCCGGCGGGCGTTGTTGTAGCGGGGACTGTTCCAGCCCAGGCTCTGGAACATGCTCCAGGCGCCGTGGCCGAGGTGGACCGCCAGCGCCAGGTTGGCGACGATGTAGACGATCGCCACCGGGACCCGCTGGAAGGAGTTGATGATGTTGTCGAAGACCTGGCCCTTGACGAAGTCGGGGTCGGTGACCCCCCACGTCAGGTCGAGCAGGTGGAAGATGACGAACAGGAGGATGATGACGCCGGTCATGCGCATCGTCCGGCTGGCGAAGTTGGCCGCCGCGTAGTCACGGGGTGACTGGTACTTCGTGGGCCGGGCCCGCCGGTTCATGGCGGTCAGCTGGGCGGCCGCCACGATGTGGATCACGACCGCACCGAGCAGGACCACCCGCAGGATCCAGAGCATCCCGGTCTTCGGGAGGATCGGCTCACCGATGGTCCGGAGCCACTCCGCGTAGTGGTCGATCTTCTCGGCACCCAGGTACATCTTCAGGTTGCCGATCATGTGGGCCAGCACGAACCCGATGAGGATGATGCCGGTGATCGCCATGAGCCACTTCTTGGCCACGGCGGATCGCCAGAACTGGATCACGAAGGGCGGTTCTCGGCGGGGCCCGGGGGCGGCACCCCCGCCCGCCTTGGGGGCGTCTGCGACCTTGGTCATGCCTGCTCCAACTCTTCGGTCGTCGGATCGCTTCCCCCCAGGGAAGCAACGGCGAAACGCTAGCCCTGCGGCGCCCGGGGGGCCGTATCCGGGACCCCCCGGGCCCGGGTAGCGTTCGGCCCATGCATCGTCCCGGAACGCTCGGAGAACTGCGGGAGTCCGGCTGGGTCTCCCGCCCGGTCAAGCAGGAGATCCGGGAGAACGCCGTCGCCCGGATCGCCACCGGGGAGCCGGTGGTCGAGGGGGTCGTGGGCTACGAGGACACCGTCCTGCCCCAGGTGGAGCACGCCCTGCTGGCCGCCCACGACCTGATCCTCCTCGGGGAGCGGGGCCAGGCCAAGACCCGGACCATCCGGAGCCTGGTCGGCCTCCTCGACGAGTGGATGCCGGTGGTCGCCGGCAGCGAGATCAACGACGACCCCTACGCCCCCATCTCCCAGCACGCCCGGCTCCTCGTGGCCGAGCGGGGCGACGAGACGCCGATCGAGTGGGTGCACCGGGAGCGCCGCTACTCCGAGAAGCTGGCCACCCCCGACACCTCCATCGCCGACCTGATCGGCGAGGTCGACCCGATCAAGGTCGCCGAGGGCCGGTACCTCTCCGACGAGCTCACGATCCACTACGGGCTGGTGCCGCGCACCAACCGGGGCATCTTCGCCATCAACGAGCTCCCCGACCTCGCCGAGCGGATCCAGGTCGGTCTGCTCAACGTGCTCGAGGAGCGCGACGTCCAGATCCGCGGCTACAAGATCCGGCTGCCGATCGACCTGGTGCTGGTGGCCACCGCCAACCCCGAGGACTACACCAACCGCGGCCGGATCATCACGCCGCTCAAGGACCGCTTCGGGGCCCAGGTCCGTACGCACTACCCCCTCGCGGTCGAGATCGAGATGGACGTCATCACCCAGGAGGCCGAGCCGGTCGAGGCGCCGGGGGTCGAGGTGGTGGTGCCCGAGTTCATGACCGAGATCGTGGCGGCGGTCAGCCAGAACGCCCGCCGGTCGCCCCACGTCAACCAGCGGTCGGGCGTGTCGGTGCGCATGTCGATCGCCAACTACGAGACGATGATCGCCAGCGCCACCCGCCGCTCGCTGCGCAACGGCGAGACCCGTGTGGTGCCGCGCATCAGCGACCTGGAGTCGCTGGTGGCCAGCACGTCGGGCAAGATCGAGTTCGAGACCGTCGACGACGGTCGCGAGGGCGAGATCCTGGAGCGCCTGGTGATGGCCGCCGTGCTCGAGACGTTCCGGGCCAACGTCGACCCGGGCAACCTCCCCGACCTGGTGAAGGCGTTCGACGAGGGGCTCGTGGCCCACACCGGCCCCGACCTCTCGGTCGAGGACTACGCGGCGCTGGCCGCCCTGCCGGGCCTGGCCGCCGTGCTCGCCGACCTCGAGGTGGGCGACTCGCCCGCCGAGGTGGCGTCGGTGGTCGAGTTCGTGCTCGAGGGCCTGCACCTCGCCAAGCGGCTCAACAAGGACGCCGTCGGCGGACGGGCGACCTACCGCGGGCGCGGCTGATCCCGGCCGAGCGGCGCGCTCAGAGCCCCCGGCGCGCGAACACCCCGCACGCCTGCGACGAGTAGCGGTTGACCCGGTCGACCGCCGCCTGGATCTCGGGGTCGTCCTTCTCGGCCGTGCCGGCCTCGGCGCGGTGCATGGCCTCGGCGAACGTGGCGAGGTCGGCACGGACGTCGGCCGGCACCCGTCGACGACCGGGCTCGTCGGCGGCCACGACGAGCGCGTCGACGAGCTCGACCTGCTTGGCGACGTCGATCTTCCGGACGGCGGCCTGGCGGTCGATCTCGGTCTCGTAGCGCTTGCTGGCCTTGCAGTAGACGGCCGGGGCGGG
>JAFMJM010000200.1 GCA_017853455.1 Acidimicrobiia bacterium
TCGTCCTCGAGGGGCGGGCCCGCGCCGGTCACCCCGCCGGGACCGATCCGGCGTCGGGCGTGGCGGTGGTGCACGCCCCCGCGTCGGGTGACGACGCCATCACCGAGCTCGCCGCGGTCCACGGCACCGGCGCGGTCGTCGTCACCGCAGACCGCGCGCTCGTCGCTCGGGTCACCGCCGTCGGCGGCGGGACCGTCGGCCCCCGATGGCTGCTGGAACGCCTCGGCGACTGACGGCGCAACGATCGGCCGGCGAGTGCCGTCAGCGCTTGAGACCGGAGGCGGCGGCGGAGAGCGCCTTGAAAGCCTCGACGTCGCGCTCGTCGGCCAGGCGGCCCGCCAGCCAGGTGGTGTCGACCTCCCCCACCTCGGCCCGCAGCGCACCGGCCGTGCACTGCTCGCGGGCCCGGGTGGCGAACGGGTCGAACTGGTAGTTCCGCATGGCGTTCTCGTGGGTGATCTTGTTCACCGTGGCGTCGTCGAGGCCGGCGAAGAGGGCCTCGAGGCGTTCCGGCGAGTCGGGCCACGACGAGTCGGAGTGCGGGTAGTCGTTCTCCCAGCAGACGTTGTCGACGTTGAACTGGTCGAGCAGCCGCACACCGATGGTGTCGTCGATGAAGCAGCACATGATCCGCTCACGGAACAGGTCCGACGGCGAGAGACCCTGCGGGCGCTCGGCCTTGATCCAGCCGTTGTGCCGGTCGAAGATGTGCTCGGCGCGCTGCAGGAAGTAGGGGATCCAGCCGATGTCGCCCTCGGTCAGCGAGAACCGCAGATCGGGGAACCGGTGCCAGAAGTCGGCCCACAGGAGATCCCCGAGGGTGTAGATCGACATCGTCGACGACAGCGCCATCGGCACGGCGGCCGGCGCGTCGGGGCCGGTGCTCGCACCCTTCGACGACGAGCCCACGTGGCAGGCCAGCACGGTGCCGTTCTCGACGCAGGCGGCGAACACCGGGTCCCACTCCCCCGAGTGGATCGACGGCGCACCGATCGCCGCCGGGTTCTCGGAGAAGGTCACGGCGTGGCAGCCCTTGTCGGCGAGCCGCCGGATCTCCTTGGCCGCTTCGGCGATGTCGAAGTAGGGCAGGATCCCGCACGGGATGAACCGGTCGGGGTAGGCGCCGCACCACTCGTCGACGTGCCAGTCGTTGTAGGCCTTCACCATCACGAGGTTGACCTCGGGGTCGGGCCCGGAGTTGAGCACCTGCCCGGTGAAGCCGGGCCAGTTGGGGAAGTTGAGCCCGGCCAGCACTCCTCCGGCCGACATGTCGCGCACGCGCTCGTGCACGTCGTAGCACCCGGGACGCATGTCGTCGTAGGACAGCGGGTCGACGTTGAAGTACTCGCGGGGCTTGCCCGCCACCGCGTTGAGGCCCAGGTTGCGCCCCTTGACGTCGCCGTACCACCACTGCTGGGACCCCGAGTCGGCGGTCACGACGCGCGGGACGAACTCCCGGTACTTCTCGGGCACGTGGCCCTCGAACATGTCGGCGGGCTCGCAGATGTGGTCGTCGACGCTGACCAGGATCATGTCCTCGGCACGCACGGCGGTCTCCTTCGGTGTCGGTGATGCTCCGTCAGGGCTGGAGGTCGAGGTCGAACAGGCGGATGGCGTTGCCCCGCAGGATCTTGCGCACCGCGTCGTCGGGGAGCCCGGCCAGCGCCTTCTCGGCCACCTCGCGGGAGTGCGGCCAGGTGCCGTCCTGGTGCGGATAGTCACACTCGAACAGGGCGTTGTCGACCCCGATCTTGTCGATGAGCTCGACGCCGACGTCGTCCTTGAAGAAGCAGGCGTAGACCTGGCGGGCGTAGTACGCCGAGGGCGGCTCCTCCATCGCCACACCCTTGCGGGCCCAGCCCCGGTGGGTCTCCCAGACGTCGTCGCAGCGCTCCACCACGTAGGGGATCCAGCCGACCTGGGCCTCGGCGTAGAAGATCTTCAGGCCGGGGAAGCGCACCAGGACCCCCGAGAACAGGAAGTCGGCCATCGACGCCGCCGAGTTGGCGAACATCGTCACGATGTGCACGGTCTCGGGAGCGTCGGCACCGGTGCGGACCGTCTTGGTGCCCGATCCGATGTGCATGCAGACGACCGTCCCGGTCTCCTCGCAGGCCCGGAAGAACGGGTCCCAGTAGCCGGAGTGGATCGACGGCAGGTCGAGCCAGGCCGGGCACTCGCTGAACGCGACCGCCCGCACCCCGCGGGCGGCGTTGCGCCGCACCTCGGCGGCCGCGAGCTCGGCGTCCCAGAGCGGCACCATGCACAGCGGGATCAGCCGACCACCGCTCCCCGCACACCACTCGTCGACCATGAAGTCGTTGTATGCCTCGACGCAGAGCTTGGCGAGGTCACGGTCGGTGGCCCGCAGGAAGATCTGCCCGGCGAAGCGGGGGTAGTTGGGGAAGCACAGCGACGCCTCGACGTGGTTGAGCGTCATGTCGTCGAGCCGGGCGGCGGGCTGCCAGCAGCCGGGACGCATGTCCTCGTAGGTGATGCCGGCGGTGGTGATCTCGTCGGCCGGGTAGCCCGCGGCGGCGATGAGCCGCTTCACCGAGTAGCGGTGCTCCTCGTAGAACCACCAGGCGACGTCGGGGCCAGACGTACCCGGCTGCTCGATGTACATCGCACCGTCGAGCACCGGGTTGTCGTCCATCGGCGCGTAGACGATCCGCGGGCCGACGTCGCGGTACTTCGCCGGGAGGCGGCTCGACCACAGGTCGGGGGGCTCGACCAGGTGGTCGTCGGTGCTGATGATCCAGGGCAGGTCGGTCACGGTGCGAAGGCTCCTTCGAGGAGGTCGTGCAGTTCGGAGAGGGAGAGGCGCTCGCCGGCCGGGTCGCCGACGCAGGCGGGGTCCGTGGCCTGGAACGCCTGGACGACCGCCGAGAAGATCCGGGCGAGCACCTCGGGGTCGCCGGGGCGGATCTCCCCCGCCGCCTGACCCCGGCGCACCAGCTGCGCCTGGAGGTCCATGGCGACGCCGACGTTGTCGGCCAGACCGTCGAGCGCCTCGGCCGCGACGTTCCACCCCGACGGCCCGGCCTGGCGCAGCCACAGCCGTCCGAAGTGGGGGTGGTCGCGGAAGTACCCGATCTGCAGGTCGGCGAGCCGCCCGAGGGCCTCGAGCCCGCCGAGGGTGTCGTCGGCCACCAGGGTCGAGATGTCGGCGATCATGTCGTCGCCCCGGCGCCGGAGGGTCTGGAGGAACAGGTCCTCCTTGCCCTCGACCAGGCCGTAGACGGCGCCGACCGAGAACTCCGCCCGCTCGGCGATCTCCTTCACCGTGGCGTCGGCGTAGCCCCGTTCACCGAAGACCTCCTCGGCGGCGTCGAGGAGGTGCTCGCGGTTGACGTCGTGGAGTGCCCGACGTCGCTGCTCCCGCCGGCCGGCCGTGGCTTCGGCGTCAGGTGCGGTGCGGAGGGTGGCGGACACGGGCGGATCGTACCGCTCGGGCCGATCCCGGTTCAACCACGTGAACGTTCGTTCAGCGTTGGAAGACAAGGGATTGCGTCCAACCGGCCTTCGGGGTCGGTGGCTTGCGCGTTCACGACCCAGAACTATGATTCGCCGACCGTCCGATCCGTGCCGGATGTCCGGCTCACCGCAGCGAGGTGCGCAATGAACGTCGACGACCTGATCCTGATCAGCGTGGACGACCACCTGGTCGAGCCGCCCGACCTCTACGAGAACCACCTCCCCGCCAAGTACCGCGACCAGGCGCCGCGGGTCGTGCGCACCGAGTCGGGCGACGACGTCTGGCAGTTCGGCGAGACGATCATCCCCAACGTCGGCCTCAACGCCGTCGCCGGTCGTCCCAAGGAGGACTACGGCGTCGACCCCACGTCCTTCGACGAGATGCGGCCGGGCTGCTTCGACGTCCACGAGCGGGTCCAGGACATGAACGCCGCCGGGGTGCTGGCGTCGATGAACTTCTCGTCGTTCCCCGGGTTCTCGGGCCGGCTGTTCTCCGCCCACCCCGACAAGGACCTGGCCCGGGCCCTCATCCAGGGCTACAACGACTTCATCCTCGACGAGTGGTGCGGGCAGTACCCCGACCGCTTCATCCCGATGGCGATGGTGCCGCTCTGGGACGCCGACGAGGCCGCCAAGGAGGTCCACCGGGTCTCGGCCAAGGGCTGCCACTCCCTGTCGTTCACCGAGAACCCGGTGCCGCTCGGCTTCCCGTCCTACCACGACGAGTTCTGGGACCCGCTCTGGAAGGCCTGCTGCGACACCGAGACGGTCATCTCCGTGCACCTGGGGTCGTCGGGCCAGTTGGTCGTGACCGCTCCGAACGCCCCCATGGACGTCATGATCACCCTGCAGCCGATGAACATCTCGACCGCCGCCGCCGACATCCTGTGGTCGCGGGTGCTCAAGAACTTCCCCGACATCAAGTTCGCGCTCACCGAGGGCGGCACCGGCTGGATCCCCTACTTCCTCGAGCGCTGCGACCGTACCTACGACATGCACAGCGCCTGGACCGGGCAGGACTTCGGCGGCAAGCTCCCGTCGGAGGTGTTCCGCGAGCACTTCCTGACCTGCTTCATCGCCGACCCGTTCGGCGTGGAGACCCGGCACCACGTGGGCATCGACAACATCTGCTGGGAGCTCGACTTCCCGCACTCCGACTCCACCTGGCCCAACCCGGGCGAGACCCTGCTGGCGGTGTGCGACGGGGTCTCCGACTCCGACATCAACAAGATGACGTACGAGAACGCCATGCGCTGGTACCACTTCGACCCGTTCGCCCACCGGCCCAAGGAGCAGTGCACCGTGGCCGC
>JAFMJM010000201.1 GCA_017853455.1 Acidimicrobiia bacterium
CCCGACGTCGGGTGGTCGTGCGTCTCGAACATGCCGACCGCCAGGGCGTGGGCGTCGGTGGTGAGATCGGCCGGGGAGAGGACCACCCCACAGGGCACCGTCTCGGCCTCGAGCGCAGCGATGGCCTCGGCGGTGGTCAGGGTGGCGGCGACCGCGTAGGTGGCGTCCATCACCTCGGCGACGAAGTCGCGGTGCTGCGACCGCTCGGCGATCGTCTGGAGGCGCGGGTCGGAGTCGTCGACGCCGAAGGCGCGGCACAGGCCGAGGAAGTCCTTGTCGGCGGTCGGGACGGCGATGCCCCACCCGTCGGCGAAGCGGTACGGCCGGAACGACGCCACGAACGACGAGTGCAGCGAGCCGTCGGTGTCCATCAGGACCTCGTTGCCGGCGGCGTCCGCCCACAGGAACGACGCCACCGCGTCGAGCATGGCGAGCTGCACGTGCTGGCCGCCCCGGCCCACGGCCCGGGCGTAGAGCGCCGCGGTGATCGCCTGGCTCGCGTAGAGGGCGGTGACCTTGTCGGCCACCGTCTGCTTGACGAAGCGCGGCTGGTCGTCGACCGTGCCGTCGGGGAGGATCTCGCGCTGGCTCGCCGCGATCCCGGCGTAGGCCTGGATGACGGTGTCGTAGGCGCCCTTGTGGGCGTACGGACCGTCGGGACCGAACCCGGTGATCGACACGTAGACGACGTTCGGGTTGACGGCCTGCACGTCGGCGTACCCGATGCCGAGGCGCTCCACCACGCCCGGTCGGAAGTTCTGCACGAACACGTCGGCGTCGGCGGCGAGGCGCAGCACGAGGTCGCGGCCCTCGGGGGAGTGGGGGTCGATGGTGACCGACCGCTTGCCCCGGTTGCAGGCGTGGAAGAGCGCGCTGATCCCTCCGTGGGCGACGCCGACGTAGCGGCCGATGTCGCCGAAGCCGGGCCGCTCGACCTTGATCACGTCGGCGCCCTGGTCGGCCAGCAGCGTGCAGGCGTACGGACCGGTGGCGGCGATGGAGAGGTCGAGCACCTTCACGCCGGCGAGCGGGCCGGTGCGCTCGGGAGCGGCGTCGGACGGTCGGAGGTCGGTCATGCGTCGAACGTCTCCTGGCTTCGGGGACGGCCACCGGGGCCGCTGTAGGCGAGGCCGTACCCGGGTTCGGGCACGAAGCGGGCGGCGGCGAGCTCGACCGCGTCGCGGGCACCGAGCCAGGCGTCGATCAGGGCGTCCTCGGCGACGTAGTCGAACGGGTCGGTGAGGACCATCTCCTCGGTGCCGCCCGGTGCGGGTCGGTGCTCGGCCAGCCAGCGCGCGGTGGCCGCCACCGCCTCGCGGGCGGGTACGACGTCGCGGTAGTGGAGGTCGGTGCGCAGTCGGGTCAGGTCGAGCACCCGGTGGGTGGGGAGTGGCTGGGCGATCAGCGGGCGGGCCGGCAGGGCCAGGTCGAACGGGAGCGACACCAGCTCGAACCGGTGGTCGAGGGCCGCTGCGCAGATCTCGACCACCTGGCGGACCGAGAGCACCTCCTCGTCGGCGGCGTTGAAGACCTTGCCAGCTGCGGCCTCCGGGTGCTCGAGCGCGCAGCGCAGGGCGTGGGCGAGGTTCTCGGTGTAGCCGTGGTGGTGGAGGGTGAGACCGTCGTCGGCCACGACCATGCGGGTGCGGCCGTCGAGGACGCGACGCACGATGCACCACTCGCGGGGTGCGAGCTGGTGGGGCCCGTAGACGTACGGGTAGCGGAAGTGGGCGGCGGTGGGGTGGTGCTCGAACACGACCTCCTCGGTGCGCGCCACCCGGAAGCCCTTCTCGTCGCCGGCCGCGTCGTCGACGGTGGGAGCGTCCTCGGCGACCGGGACGGGCAGGCCGGCGGGGTCGTGGGCCCACGGGTTCATCCAGCCGCGGTAGGCGGGCACCCCGCCCACCGACACGAACTGACCGGTCCGTCCGACCATGGCGGCGGCGATGCGGCGCAGGCGGCCGTACATGGCGAACGTGGCGTCGAACGTGCGACCGTCGACCGCCGCCCGGAACGACGCGTCGTCGTAGGGATCGGCGTGGAGGTGCTCGACGACGGCCGGGGTCTCGGGGCGCTCGTGGGTCCCACGGTGGAGGATCGTGACGGTGTGCCCGGCCGCCACGAGGTCGCGGACGAGCGGGATCCCGGTGGGCCCGGTGCCGCCGACGACCAGGATGCGTCCCATCCCGCCGTTCTAGCCGTTCCGGCCCCCCGTCGGGCCGGGCTGGGCTAGGTTCGACCCATGAGCGAATCGCAGAAGGTGGAGCAGGCCTGGGAGACCCCCTCGGCCGAGGAGATCGTCACCCTCACGGCGGCCCACGTGGCGGCCATGGAGACGATGGACATCGACGAGGTCTGGCAGCAGGCCGGGATGCACCACGTCATGATCCGGACGGTCGGCCGCAAGTCCGGCAAGGAGCACAAGGTCGCGCTGCCGTTCTGGCGCGACCCCGACGGCCACCGCATCGTGGTGGCGTCGTACGCCGGTGCCGAGAAGGACCCCTCGTGGTTCGTCAACCTCTCCGACACCACCGCCAACCCCGAGGTCTACGTGCGGGTCCAGGGCGGGGAGTTCTGGTCGGTGCCCGAGATCCTCGACGGTGACGACTACACCACCACCTGGGCCGGGCTCGTCGCGGACCGGGCCTGGTACACCGACTACCAGGCCAAGACCGCCCGCCGGATCCCGTTGGTGCGCCTGCCCGAGACCCGCCCGGTCTGAGGCGGCACCGTCAGGTGCTCGTCGCGGCGTGGACGAACATCCCGACGAAGAACGCCGGGATCGTGAGCACCTGGAGGAAGATCAGCCAACCGGTGCCGACGCGGTAGACGAGGCGGACGTCACCGCGGCTGTGCGACCACTGGCGGAGCCGCACGCCGATCATCACGCCGAGCACGACGGCCGCCATCGCGAACGGTCCGCCCCCCGCCGTCGGCGACAGGCACGTCATGAAGAACATGAGCGGGATCTCGGCGATGAAGTAGCTCATCCGCAGGTCGCCCACCCGGGCGGCGTGCCGGACGGCGAGGTCGAACGGCACGCCCATGGCGATCTGCTCCTGGGCCACCCGGTGGGCGATCCGGCTGGCGCCGTAGGCGAGGGCCGCCTGCTGGGCGGCGGTCGGCATCATCCCGCGGCGCTCGCGGGGCCGGGGGCCGGTGCCGCCGGGCCAGCTCACGGGAGCCGTCGGGGGGCCGGTGCCGGTGCCTGTCCCTGGGCCAGCGCCTGCTGGGCACCGTGGACCGCCGCCGCCGTGATCACGAAGGGCGTGGCGACGTACACCGCCTTGTCGACGAAGGGCGTGTCGGGCCCGGAGATGAGCTGGGCGATCACCGCCTGGCGGGCCACGAGTTCGAGCGGGTGGATCGGCGGCGTCAGCGTGCGGGGCACCACCGTGGCCGACGGCGGGGAGGGCCGGGGGACGACGACGGGACCGTTCCCGGGGCTCGGCGACGAGCCGGTGAACAGGCGGCGGAGTGCATCGAGGAAGGGCATGGGGCGCACGCTACGGAGCACCTGGGACACGTCCGCCCGCCCCGGGCCGGGTCCCGCGGTACGGTCACCCCATGACCGCTCCGCCTCCGGCCCATCCCGCCGACGCCTGGTTCATCGACGTCGACACCCACATCACCGAGCCCCCCGGGGTCTGGGTCGACCGGGTGCCGGCGAAGTACCGCGACCGGGTCCCGGTGGTGGTGCGGGGCGACGACGGCGTCGACCAGTGGATGCTCGACGGGGCGCCCATCTACAAGGTCGGGCTCACCGCGACCGCCGGCTGGCCCGAGCCGTTCCCGGGTGGGCCGGCCAACTACGACGAGTGCCATCCGGCCGCCTACGACCCGCACGCCCGGCTCGCCCACATGGACGAGACCGGCATCTGGGCGCAGGTGCTCTACCCCAACGTGGCGGGCTTCGGGAACCAGCGGTTCCTGTCCTTTCCCGACGACGACCTCAAGCTGGTCTGCGTCCGGGCGTACAACGACTTCCTGCGCGACTGGGCGTCGGCCGACCACCGCCGTCTGATCACGGTCATGTCGACGCCGTTCTGGGACCTCGACGCCGCCCTGGCCGAGATCGCCCGCTGCGCCGACGCCGGGCACCGGGGCATCCTGTTCACCGGTGAGCCGCAGCGCTTCGGACTCCCGCACCTCGGCGAGCCCCACTGGGACCCCCTGTGGGCCGCCGCCCAGGACGCCGGGCTGCCGATCCACTTCCACATCGGCAGCGGCGACACCGCCGGCTCCTTCACCCCGGCCCGGGTCGCCGCGCACGGCGCGGCGTCGACCTACGCCTACACCTCGGTGGAGATGTTCCTGAAGAACGGCCTGCAGGTCGCCGACCTGCTCACCAGCGGCGTGTTGCCGCGCTTCCCCGACCTGCAGTTCGTGTCGGTCGAGAGCGGGGTGGGCTGGGTGCCGTTCGTGCTCGAGGCCGTCGACCACTCGTACCGCGAAGGGCGCATCGACCGGGCCAGCGAGTGGGACCTGATGCCGTCGGAGTACTTCGCCCGTCAGGTCTACGCCTGCTACTGGTTCGAGACGGCCGCCACCCGCGACATGCTCGACGTGCTGCCGGTCGACCGGATCCTGTTCGAGACGGACTTCCCCCATCCCACCTGCCTGTACGGCAACGTCCGGGAGCGGATCGACGCCAGCCTGGCGACCGTCCCCGAGTCCGCCCGGCGCAAGATCCTCTGGGACAACGCCGCCGCCCTCTACGGGGTCGACGCCCCCGCTCCCTCGTTCGCTCGCTGACCCACCGGGCG
>JAFMJM010000014.1 GCA_017853455.1 Acidimicrobiia bacterium
GGGCGAGGGCGTCGGCGTAGCCGAGCACCAGCACGGCGGCCGCCGGGAACAGCGCCGCGTACCAGGCCGCCCGGCGGGCCACCCCGGCGTCGCCGGTCTCGCGCAGCGCCAGCCGGTGCAACAGCGCGCCGAAACCGAGCGCCGCCACGTTGGCGAGCACCAACAGCGCCACGGCCTCGTGCCCGAGCAGCACGAGCCCGAGCGCCCGGCCCGAGAGCGGGTACAGCGGGAAGAACCGCAGCGCGGCCCGGGGCACGGCGTCGTAGCCGTGCTCCGCGATCACGCGGTAGTAGGCCGCGTCCCACGCGAAGAGCCCCTGACCCAGGGGAACGGGTCGCGACCCGCGGGGGACGACGTCGAGCACCCGCCGGGTGAGCACCAGCGCGCCCACGACCAGCACCCGGGCCAGGACCCACGGGACGACCGCCACCCGGAGGGATCCCACCCAGGGCCGGGCGGTTCGACTCATGGCGCCCGGAACTCGGTCAGCCCCGGATACTCGAAGTACATCGACGCATCGACACCCACCCGTCCGGAGGCGGGCCGCGCCCGGCCGATGCCGATCCCGAGCTCCTCGCAGCGCGCGTCGAACGACCGGTAACCCGGTGCCATCACGTACCAGATCGTGTGGTCACCGGCGAGATCGAGCACCTGCTGGGCGACCTCGTCGGTCGGGGTCGCCGCGATCACGTCGCGGTAGTCGGTCCAGTCGACGTACGCCGGGCCGGTCAGGCGCGGGTAGGTGACCTGACGCAGACCGGGCACGTCGTCGAGCAGTCGGCTCCCCGACGGCCCCAGCTGGTCGGGGCAGTACAGCACGACGTCGCCGGGCTTCGCCTCGGCGGCGATCACGGCCGCGACCTGACCCGCCTGGGTCCGCTGGTCGAGTGCCACCCGCACGCCGCCGCACAGTCCGAGGAGCACCACCACCCCGAGCACGCCGACCCGGACCGCATCGCTCGAGAACGTGCCGACACCGAGTGCGATCACGACGAGCACCAGCGGGACGACCACCGACGAGTACCGGGGGTCGAACGCGGCCCCGGCCACGTACGACGCCGCCAACGCCAGGAGCATCGTGCCGTAGGCCGCGACGAACAGCCACCGGGCGCCCGGTCGGGTCCGCAGGTCGAGTTCGATGCGGTGCCGGTCGACCCCGGCACCGAAGAGACCGAGGGCGAGGAGCAGCACCAGCCCGTAACGGAAGATCTCCGCCTCGCCGTGCTGGGGGATCGGCGGCCCACCCAGGGCGTCGAGGTGCCACGCCACGCCCGACCACGGCAGGATCGGGTCGCCCCACGGCGTCCCGGTGTGTGTCGCCTGGTACGACAGGGTCGGGAGCCACGGGACGTACCCGAGCCCGGCCACCGCCAGGGCGATCAGCACGAACCACGACGCCTTGCGCACCTCGGGGTCGCGGGCCCGCAGCGCCCGCACCAGCACCATCAGGCCGACCACGGCCACGAGGTAGAGCGACCAGTTGTGGGTGTAGAGCAGCGCCAGGGCCACCAGCGCGACGAGGGCCAGGCGGGGCAACGTGGGCCGGTCGAGGGCACTCCAGACGGCGAGGAGCCCCCAGGCCACGAGGAGCATCACCAGCGAGTACATGCGGGCCTCGGTCGCGTACCGGAACCCGAACGGGGCCGTGGCTCCCACCAGCAGGGTGATCCAGGCCAGGCGACGTCCGCCGAGGCGCCGCCCGATCAGCCAGTAGGCGGGCAGGGTGAGGGTGGAGCACACCCCCGCCAGGGCCCGCACCGCGACGTCGCTCGACCCGAACGCCTTGATCCAGAAGTGGAGCACCACGTAGAAGAGCGGGGGCGCGCCGTCACGCTTCAGGGCCCAGTGCAGCTTCGACAGCGGCAGCTTCGCGATGTTGACCGACAGGGCCTCGTCGAGCCAGAGGTCGCTGCGGGTCACGAACCGCAGCGCGACCGCGATCACCAACACGACCGCAACGGCCACGGCGGTGACGATCCGCAGGCCGGGCCTGCGCTGCGCCGTCTCGGTCTCCTGGCCCTCCACGGCCACGGACGCTAGTCCGGTCAGCCCCGCACGAGCGGGACGACCTCCCGGGCGAAGCGTGCGAGGCTCTCCCCCGACGGGAAGTCCCGGAACCACAGGACGAACTCCCGGCAGCCGGCGTCGACGAACGCCTGGACCTTCTCGGCCACGGTCTCGACCGTGCCCACGAAGTTGTCGCGGATGTAGTCCTCGGTGCTGGCACTCCCCCACAGGTGGCCGCCGTCGGGCTCGTCGCACCAGGCCCGCAGCGACCGCTCGTCGTCGAAGATGCGGCAGTCCGGGCCGTGGGTGCGCACGATCGAGTCGAAGTCGCGGCCGACCGCCTCGCAGTGGCGGGCCAGCACGTCCGACTTGTGCACGAACTGGTCGAGGCCGACCTGCCAGTTGGTGCGGTCGGCGAGGCGGGCGGCGATGCGCAGGGTCACCTGCTCGCCACCGCCGCCGATCCACAGCTCGGGGCGCTCCTGGAGCGGCTTCGGGTCGCAGTACGCACCGTCGAGCCGGACGTGGCGACCGGCGTAGTCGGTGGTCTCCTGGCTCCAGAGCAGCCGGACCGCCTCGGCGGTCTCCTCGAGGATGCGCAGCCGCTCCCCGGCCGACGGGAACGGGTAGTCGTACGCCGCGTACTCCTCCTCGTACCACCCACCGCCGAGCCCGAGGATCATCCGCCCGCCCGACATCACGTCGAGCCCGGCGGCGACCTTCGCCAGCATCCCGGCGTTGCGGTAGGCGGCGCACGTGACGAGCTGGCCGAGCCGGACGGTCGACGTGTGCTGGGCGAGGGCGGCCAGCATCGTGAACGCCTCGAACACGTGGGTCGGCTCGCGGCGCGGCACCGTCTCGACGTGGTCGTAGACCCACAGGTGGTCGTAGCCCAGCGCCTCGATCTCGAGGGCCAACTCGACCGACCGGGCCCAGGCCGCGTCGGCGGCCCAGCCGGTGTACTCGAGCTTCCAGCCCTGCGGGACGAACGCCCCGAACCGCAACGGCGCGTTCGCGCTCATGACGCCTCCCCGCGGCCCTTGAAGTCCCACCACTGGATCTCCACCATCATCGGCAGCAGGTACCCGACGTAGAACGACGTGATCGCGAGCATGCCGTGGTCGTCGACGTGCTTGTCGATGATGTCGACGCGCGGGTCGCGCTCCTGAAAGGCCTTCGCCCGCGCCAGCATGGCGTCGAGCTCGGCCTCGGACCCGACCGAGAACCCGTAGTGGTCGAGGCGCGGGCACTGCATCACCCCGCCGTCGGCGTCGGCGATCAGGAACACGAACTGCTCCACCGAGTAGCACCCGAAGACGAGCCGGCGCCGGTCCTCGGTCATGGGGGTGAGCTCTTCGTACCCGAACACCTCGCCGTAGAACCGGACCAGGTCGGCCCGGCCCTCGGCGTCGAGCAGGTCGGGCGGGACGCTCATGGCCACGTGGTTGAACGACGGCGGACGGGACACGGTGGTCACGGTGCGACTCCGGGGACGATCATGACCTTGCCGGCGAGGTCGCCGTCGTGCAGGCCGTGGAGGGCGGTGAGCATCCCGCCGAGGCCGACGTCACCGGGCTCGATCAGGACGTCGGTCGGGAAGTCGGGACGGCAGAGGAGGTCGAGGGCGCGTCCGTGGCCGTCGTGGTCGTAGACGAACGCCCCCGTCACGATCAGCTCGTTGAGCAGCACCCGGTTGTTGTCGAGGCGGGGGTTGCGGGCGCCCGCGCCCACCAGGACCATCGTCCCGCCGCGGGCCAGCTGCGCCAGGGCCGCCTCCATGGCGGCCGGGTGCCCCGAGCACTCGAGCGCCACGTCGAAGGGCTCGGCGACGACGTCGTTGGGGGTCGGCGGTGGGACCAGGTCCTCGGGGCCGACGACGCGCGCACCCAGGCGCTCACACAGGGCCCGCCGCTTCGGGTGCGGCTCGCTCACCACGATGTCGGTGACCCCCATCGCCCGGGCCGCGGCGACGGCCAGCGCGCCGATCGGCCCGCCACCGGTCACGAGCAGCCGCTGCCCGGCGGTCACCCCGCCGCGGGTGAGGGCGTGCAACGACACCGAGAGCGGCTCGACCAGGGCCGCGGCCCGCAACGGCAACCCGTCGGGGACGCGGATCAACTGGCGGGTCGACACCACCGTGTACTCGGCGAACGCGCCGTCGGGGTGGGCGTCGACCCCGACCGAGGCCCGCCCGGTGCACAGCGACGGCCGCTTCGCCAGGCAGTACTCACACGTGCCGCAACGCGGGCTCGGCCCGCCGACGACGAGGTCGCCGACCGCCCAGCCGGTGACGTCGGGTCCGAGCGCCGCGACGGTCCCCGACCACTCGTGTCCCTCGACCGCGCCGGGTCGACCCCAGCCCTCGAGCACGAAGTGGATGTCGGAGCCGCACACGCCGCAGTGGCTGACGCGCACGAGCACCTCGCCCGCTCCCGGCACGGGCAATGGCCGTTCGTCGACCTCCACCGCGCCCTTCCCGGCGAAGACGGCGACCCGGTGGGTCGTGGGCAGGTCAGGGTTCATGTCCGGAGCATGGCGAACGATCGCCGGGCCGTCAAGAATGCGTCCGTGCACCGCGAACCGACCCGGACCCCCGGATCCACGATCGTCCGCCGCTTCGTCCTGGTCGCGCTGCTCGCGTCGATCGTCCCCCTCGCGGCCTTCGGCGACCACCGTCCGGTCGGCGCCACGACTCCGGGCGCCGCGTCCGGCGCGGCAACCGACCTGCGGGTCGTGGTGGTCAACCTCCTGCACGGCACGTTCTGCGACGACGGGGCGAACTGCGACGCTCCCGACCGGGTCGCGCTGTTCACCCGCCAGCTCGCCGACGGTGGATGCCCACCGGTGGTGGGCATCCAGGAGGTCAGCGACACCCTCCGCCCACTCATCACCAGCGCCACCGATCGGATCTGCGGTGGGCGTTACCGGGCGGTGTTCGCCGACACCCCGGGCAACGACGAGGAGTTGGTGCTCACCACCCTCCCGGTCCGTTCGTCGCGCCTCCTCGACCTCCCCGGCCCGCTGCGCCACGCCGCCCGGGTGGTGCTCGACGACGGCGGTCGCGACGTCGTGGTCGTGGTGACCCACCAGGACGGTGACGCCGGCTTCCCACTCTGCCGGGCGACGCCGGCGCGCTACCGGTGCCCGGCGCCGTGCCCCGAGGGCACCGACTTCCCGCGTTGTCAGACGATCCTCGCCGACCGTCTCGCCCGGGCACCCCGGGTGCGCCCCGGGTCGGTCCGGATCCTGATGGGCGACTTCAACGTCACCCCGGACAGCCCCCGCTACACCTGGCTGACCGGCCGAGGCTGGATCGACACCCACCGGGGCGCCGGCAACCCCGAGTGCGACCCCGCCACCGGGACCGGGTGCACCAGCGGCCGGGACGACAAGACGCTGGCCGTGCTTCGGGACCCCACGGCGCGCGAAACGGAACGGATCGACTTCATCTTCGTGAAGCCCCCCAAGGGGTGCACGGCCGCCTTCGACGGCCCCGACGACCCGGACCGGGACGGTCTGGGCACCGGACCCTTCGCCGCCGAGCCCGCCACCGACGGTCCCGCCGGACTCGTGTGGCCATCCGACCACACGGCTGTCAGCATGGACATGTCGTGCCCGTGACGCGAGCATGATGCAGCGGGGCCCCGGGGCCCCGACCACGAGGCCGAGGGGGAGTCATGGCAGCGGATCTGGTCATCAAGGGGGGCACCGTCGTCGACGGCACGGGCGCCCCGGGCGTGCGGGCCGACGTCGCGATCAGCGGCGACCGGATCGTGGAGGTCGGCGAGGGACTCTCGGGCACCCGGGTGCTCGAGGCCGACGGACACGTCGTCGCCCCCGGCTTCATCGACATCCACACCCACTACGACGCCCAGGTCTTCTGGGACCCCGCGCTCACCCCGTCGTCGTGGCACGGCGTGACCAGCGTCGTGGCCGGCAACTGCGGGTTCACCATCGCACCGTGCCGTCCCGAGCACCGGGAGCTCATCGGCAAGACCCTCCAGCACGTCGAGGACATGAACCTCGCCACGCTGCAGGCCGGCATCCCGTGGGACTTCGAGACGTTCCCCGAGTACCTCGACTCGGTCGCCCGCCACGGCCACGCCCTCAACTACGGCGCGTACATCGGCCACACCGCGGTGCGCCTCTTCGTGATGGGCGACGCCGGCTACGAGCGCGAGGCCACCGACGACGAGCTCGCGGCCATGGCCGCGGTCGTGCGCGACGGCCTGCTGGCCGGCGCCGTCGGCTTCGCCAGCACGTCGGCGCCGACCCACAACGGCGAAGGCGGCCGTCCCGTCCCGTCGCGACTCGCCGACATCCGCGAGATGGAGGCCCTCGTCACGCCGCTCAAGGAGCTCGGCCGCGGGGTCGGCGCGTTCACGCCCGGTGAGCGCGTCGTGCACCCCGAGATCTACGACCTCCAGACCCGCATCGGCCGCCCGTTCACCTGGACCGCGCTGCTCACCCGCCGCGGCACGACCTTCGCCCAGGACATGGCGGCCTACACCGCCCAGCGGCGCGCCGAGGGCGTCGACGTCTGGCCGCAGGTGACGGTGCGTCCGCTCACCTTCCAGATGAACCTGAAGGACCCGTTCACCTTCAACGTCAACCCGTCGTTCCGGGCGCTCATGGACCGCCCGGTCGAGGAGCGCATCGCCGCCTACTCCGACCCGGCGTGGCGGGCCCGGGCCCTCGAGGAGATGAACGCCTCGATGTTCGCCGCCCCGCGCTGGGGGTCGATGCGCATCGCCGAGAGCCGCGACCCGGCCCTGGTCGGGCGCACCATCGCCGACGTCGCCGAGGAGCGCGGTGGCGACCCGCTCGACGTCATGATGGACATCGCCCTCGCCGAGGACCTCGAGCCGCGGTTCTCGAGCGTGCTCGCCAACGACGACGACACGTTCATCGGCCAGCTCGTCAACCAGGAGGGCATGCTCATGGGCCTCTCCGACGCCGGTGCCCACGTCGGCCAGCTCTGCGACGCCTGCCTGCCCACCGACCTGCTCGGCAACTGGGCCCGCGACCGCGACGCCATCCGGCTCGAGAAGGCCGTCCACAAGCTCACCGGCGAGCCGGCCGGCGTCTACGGCTTCGCCGGGCGGGGCGTGATCGCCGAGGGCGCGTTCGCCGACGTGTGCGTCTTCGACCCCGACACGGTGGCCCCCGGACCGGTCCGTCGGGTCACCGACTTCCCCGCCGACGGCGAGCGCCTCGTGGCCGACCAGCCCGTCGGCGTGCGCCACGTGCTCGTCAACGGCACCCCCATCCGCGTCGACGGCACCCCCGACCCCGACGGCCTCGGCGCCAAGCCGGGCGTCGTCCTGCGGGGCTGACCCACTCCCCGGCACCACCGCACCACCGACACCACCGGCACTCCCCCAGGTATTCCGAGAGGATTCCCATGAGCACCGCTTCGCACGAGGCCCGGATCGATCCGATCACCGCCGAGGTGATCCGCTCGGCCATGGAGACCATCTGCTTCGAGATGGCCACCTTCGTGTCGCGCACCGCGACCACCCCGATCCTCAACCAGAGCAACGAGCGCAACGCCACGATCCTCGACGCCCGGGGCCGTCTCACCGCCCTGTCGGTCGGCATCCCGCAGTTCATGCTCAGCGCCACGCTCCCGGTGCGCTTCTGCCTCGACTTCCTCGAGGGTGAGCTCTTCCCCGGTGACGTGCTCGTCGCCAACGACCCGTACCACGGCGGTGGGCACCTTCCCGACTTCAACGTGTTCTCGCCGGTGTTCTCCCCCGAGGGCGAGCTCCTCCTCGTCGCCTCGATCCAGTGCCACCACGGCGACACCGGCGGCGCGGCGGCCGGTGGCTACAACGTGTTCGCCAAGGACATCTGGTCGGAGGGCACCCGCTACCCGCTGCTCAAGATCGTCGAGGCCGGCAAGGAGCGCCGCGACGTCGTGCTCACCATGCGGTCCAACAACCGCATCGACGGCTTCATCGGCGACCTGCGCGCCCAGGTCGGTGCCGCCCAGCTCGGGGCGAAGCGCCTCGGCGAGATCATCGAGCGCTACGGCGCCGACACCGTGAAGGCCGCCATCGGCTGGAACCTCGACGACGCCCACCGGCGCTTCTCCGAGGAGATCGCGTCGTGGCCCGACGGCACCTACGAGGCCGAGACGTTCGTCGACTCCGACCCGCTCGGCAACCGCGACATCCGGGTGAAGGTCGCCATCACCATCGAGGGCGAGAAGATCATCGTCGACTTCGCCGGGTCCGACGAGCGGCCCGAGATCACCGGGTGGTCGGCGTTCGGCAACACCCGCGGCTACACGATCGCCCAGCTCGCCAGCATGGTCGACCCGAGCATCCCGAAGAACGAGGGGTTCTTCGACTGCATCGACCTGCGGGTCCCGAAGGGCTGCTGCCTCAACCCGCCCGAGGGCAAGCCCGTCGCCGCGGGCACGCACCACCCCGGCGTCGAGGTCGCCGACGTGATCGCCAAGGCGATGGCCCAGGTGCTCCCCGACCGCTGCTCGCCGCAGTCGTACAAGTACGGCAGCCCGCGCCAGATGTGGGGCGACCTCGACCCGCGTACCGGCCGGCCGTTCTTCGACCACGGCGGCGAGGTCAACGCCGGGTGGTGCAACGGCGTCAAGGGCGTCGACGGCTGGGGCGCGCTCATCGCCGCCAACGGCAACCTGATCAAGGCCACCGCCGAGCTCAACGAGGCGCTGTTCCCGCACATCCTGCGGGGCCGCAACTACCGCACCGACTCCGCCGGTCCGGGCGAGTTCCGGGGCAATTGCGGGTCGCACTTCGTCAAGGAGGTGCGCACCCCCACCTCGATCAACCAGTACGTCGTCAACCAGGTCCACCTCCACCCGGGCATCGCCGGCGGCCACGACGGCTCGCCCGACCGGGTCGTGATCAGCGGCGGCACCGAGCGCGAGGTCGTCGTGTCGCCGTCGGTCGCCGGCCACCTCATGGAGACCGGCGACCAGCTGGTCTACGACTTCGGGGGTGGCGGCGGCTGGGGTGACCCGCTCGACCGTGACCCCGCCATGGTGCTCGAGGACGTCTGGGACGAGTACGTCTCGGTCGACGGCGCCCGGCGCGACTACGGCGTGGTCGTCACCGGCTCGCTCGAGGACATGACCCTCGCCCTCGACGAGGGCGCCACCCGCGCGCTGCGCGACGAGATGCGAAAGGCCCGCTCGTGAGCACCTCCCGGATCGGCATCGACGTCGGCGGCACCTTCACCGACCTGGTCCTGTTGCTGCCCGACGGCTCGGTCGTCCTCGACAAGACCCCCACCACCCCCCACGACCAGAGCGAGGGGGTCCTCAACGGCATCACACAACTCGCCGAAGCCCGGGGCCTGACGGTCGCCGAGCTCCTCGCCGACACCGACTCGATCGTGCACGGCACCACCACCGCCGACAACACGATGATCCAGATGAAGGGCGCTCCGACCGGCCTGCTCGTCACCGAGGGGTTCCGCGACGAGATCGAGTTCCGCCGGTGCTACAAGGAGGACATCTGGGACCCGGCCTTCCCGGCTCCCGAGCCCATCGCCAAGCGCCGGGTGCGGCTCGAGATCCCCGAGCGCATGACCGCCGAGGGCACCGTCGACACTCCCCTCGACGAGGACGCCGTCCGCCGGGCCACCGCACGCCTCCGCGCGTTCGGCGTCACCTCGATCGCCGTGGTGTTCCTGCACTCGTACCTCAACCCGGCCCACGAGCTGCGGGCCCGCGAGATCGTGCTCGAGGAGTACCCCGACGTCGCGCTCGTCAGCCTCTCCCACGAGGTGCACCCCAAGCCGCCGGAGTTCGAGCGGACCTCCACCACGCTGGTCAACGCCTACGTCGGCCCGCCGATCGTGCGCTACCTCGACCGCCTCGAGCAGCGCCTCCGCGAGGCCGGGTTCACCAACGAGCTCCTCATCGCCACCTGCTCGGGCGGGGTGTCCACCCCCGACGCCATCGGCCGGCGCGCCGTGGCCACGATCGGCTCCGGCCCGACCGGCGGGGTCGTGGCGGCCGCCCGGGCCGCGCAGGCCGTGGGCCTCGGCGACGTCGTGTCGGTCGACATGGGCGGCACGTCGTACGACATCTGCCTGATCCGCGACGGCCAGCCCGAACTCAAGTCCGACTGGAACTGGCACCACCGGTACTGCATCGCGCTGCCGATGGTCGACATCCAGGGCATCGGCGCGGGCGGCGGTTCCATCGCGCACCTGGTCGGCGGCACCCTGCAGGTCGGCCCGGAGAGCGCCGGCAGTCAGCCCGGCCCCGTCTGCTACGGCCGGGGCGGCACCCGCCCCACCGTCACCGACGCCGACGTCGTGCTGGGTCGTCTCGACCCGGGCGCGTTCTGGAGCGGACGCCTCGCCCTCGACGTCGAGGCCGCCCGCCGCGCCGTCGGCGACCTGGGGCTGGCCCTCGGTCTCGACGTCGAGGACACCGCAGCGGCGATCACGACCATCATCGACGCCCACATGACCGACGCCATCCGCCGCCAGCTGTCGCTCGCCGGGGCCGACCCCCGGAGCCTCGACCTGGTGGCGTTCGGCGGGATGGGTGCGGTGCACGCCACCACCCAGGCCGCCGCGCTCGGCATGCGCCGGGTGCTCGTCCCGAAGGCCGCCCCGCAGTTCTCGGCCCTCGGGCTCATCAGCGCCCACCACGTCGTCGACAACGCCCGGACCTACCTCACGCCGTGGCGCGCCGTCGACCTCGACCGGCTCGAGGCGCTCGCCGTCGACCTCGAGACCGCCGCCCTCGCCGAGCTGGCCGCCGCCGGGGTGCCCGACGACCGGATCGAGCTCCACTGGATGCTCAACCTCGTCTACCCCGGTCAGACGTTCGACACCGCCATCACCGTGGAGCGCTCGGCGGGGAGCCCCATCACCGCCGCCGACGTCGAGGCGTCGGTCGAGGAGTTCCACCGGCGCAACGAGGAGGCCCGCCTGATCGAGGCCCGCTCGCAGGAGCCGATGATCCGGGGGATCCGCCTCGCCGCCACCGGCCTGGTCGACCAGCCCGCCGTGCGGGAGTTCCCGCCCGTGCCGAACGCCCCCGAGCCCATCGGCCACCGGCGGGTCCACGTTGGCGGCGCCTGGCACGACCGCGTGCCGGTGTTCGACGGTGAGGCCCTGGGGCCCGGCCCGGCGATCGAGGGCCCGGCCATCGTCCAGAGCCGGTTCACCACCCTGGTCCTGCGGCCCGGCGACATCGCCGTGGTCCAGCCGAATGGTGACACACTGGTCGAGATCGCCTAGAACGTGCCCCGACCGGGGACGTCCGGACCGACGAGCCGACACACACCCGGGGAGCACCCGGACCGAGGAGGGGGAGCCATGGGCACGACCACCGACACCAACTGGGGACGCTGGGGCGCCGACGACGAGCGCGGAGCCCTCAACCTGCTCACCCCGGAGAAGGTCCTGGCCGGCATGCAGGCCGCCAAGACCGGCAAGACCTACAACCTCGGCCTGCCCGTGTCGCGCTACGGCACGCCGGTGTTCCCGTACCGCGGCGCCCCGCAGCGCCTCACGCTCACCAGCCACCTCGACGAGGAGATGAACATCCCCTACGGCGCGGTGCCCGGTGTCGGCGCCAACGAGGACGTGCTGGTCGTGCCCGCCCACAACGGCACCCACATGGACGCCCTGTGCCACGTCTACGCCGACAAGCAGTACTACAACGGTCAGGCCGCCGAGTCCTTCACGTCGCACAACGGCGCGCCGTGGTGCGGCATCGAGAAGACCGGCGGGTTCGCCGGCCGGGCCGTCGTGCTCGACGTCGCCGGGCACCAGGGCGTGCCGTGGCTCGAGCCCGGCACCAACATCACCGCCGACGACCTCGAGGCCTGCCGGGCCGCCGCCGGGGTGACCCTCGGGCAGGGCGACATCCTGCTCGTCCGCACCGGCTGGCTCGACCTGTTCGCCGACGTCACCTCCCGCATGGAGGAGCCGCCGTTCCTGCAGCCCGGTCTCGGCATCTCCACGGTCGAGTGGATCGTCGACCACGACCTGGCGGTGGTGGGCTGCGACAACGCCGCGGTCGAGGTCATCCCGTTCGACGGACCGTTCCTGTCGGTGCACATCGAGCTCCTCGTCAAGCGGGGCATCACCCTGCTCGAGCACCTGGTGCTCTCGCCCATGTGCGCCGACGGCGTCACCGAGTGCTTCCTGACGGTCGCCCCGCTGCTCGTCACCGGCGGCACCGGGAGCCCGATCAACCCGGTGGCGGTGGCCTGATGGCCGCCGAGGCCCGCAAGGGCATGACCATCTACCGCGCTGCCGACGCCCCGCGGCTCGAGGAGACCGACCTCATGCACCCCATGACGGTCTCCGAGGCCACGATCACCGACATGGCCGAGACGATGGCCGAGGCCGGGGCTTTGGCCGCCGCCGGCCAGGAGGTGCGGGTGCTCGTCCGCCAGACCGAGGACGAGGGCGGCTTCTCGCTCACCCACGCCTGGTTCAAGGCCGGCTACGTGCTGCCCCGCCACTCGCACTCCGGCGACTGCATGTACTACGTCGTGTCGGGCGAACTGTCGATGGGCGCCCAGACCCTGCGGGCCGGCGACGCCTTCTTCCTGCCCACCGACGCGCCCTACGCCTACCAGGCCGGACCCGACGGGGTCGAGGTGCTCGAGATCCGCCGGGGCGTCACCAGCTTCGACATGCAGGTCCCCGACGGGCAGCGCAACCGCTTCGAGGCGCTCGCCGCCGCCGCGCTCGCGAACGGCGAGCGGTGGCAGGCCGAGGAGTGCAGCCCCACCATGGCGGCGAACCGGGGCTGATCCCCCGGCGTCGCCCGTGGGGCGGTCGCCCGGCGAACGGGTCGGTCAGCCGCGGGGCAGGCCGAGCACGCGCTCGGCGATGATGTTGCGCTGGATCTCGCTGGTCCCGCCCGGGATCGTGCTGGCGAACGTCCGCAGGTACCCCGTGATCCACGAGCCCCGGCGGTGCACCCGCGGGCCCGGTGCGCCGTTGTCGAGCGCAGCCGCACCGAGCGCCTCGGTGCCGGCCAGCAGGATCTTCTGCGTGGTCTCGCCCCCGAAGAGCTTCAGCAGCGAGTGCTCGGGGGCCGACTTGCCCTTCAGGAACTTGGAGAAGCCCCGCACGCCCATGAGGCGCATCGCCTGGGAGTCGACGAACAGGCTCGCCACGTCGGACCGGAACTTGGGGTCGTCGCGCAGCGGGTAGCCGTTGGGTCCGACCCGGTCACCGAGGGCGATGAGCTCCTCGACCCCACGCTGGCAGTCGTAGGCGTTCTCGATCCAGAGCATCGCCCGCTCGTGCGCCAGGGAGCCGCCCGCCAGGGCCCAGCCCTGGTCGAGCTCGCCGAGGAGGTTCTCCTTCGGCACGTGGACGTCGGTGAAGAAGACCTCGTTGAAGTCGGTGTAGTCGGGGTCGGAGAGCTCGGGGAACGGCCGCGGCTCGACGCCGGGCGTCTTCATGTCGATGATCAGGACGCTGATCCCCTTGTGCTTGGGCACGTCGGGGTTGGTCCGCACGAAGCACATGTTCCAGTCGGAGTGGTGTGCCCCCGACGTCCAGACCTTCTGGCCGTTGACGACGAAGTGGTCACCGTCGAGCACGGCGCGCGTCTTGAGCGCGGCGAGGTCGGAGCCCGCCCCCGGCTCGCTCATCCCGAGCGACCACGCGATCTCGGCGCGCAACGTGGGCAGGAGCCACCGCTGCTTCTGCTCCTCGGTGCCGTAGTCGAGCAGCGACGGAGCGATGATGCCGAGGCCCTGGGGGTTGTAGGAACGCGGGATGTCGCGGCCGCGCATCTCCTCGAAGTAGATCATCTGCTCGACCGGCGTGGCGTTGCGACCACCGAGCTCCGGCGGCCAGCCGGGCACCAGCCAGCCGTTGTCGAACAGCTTGCGCTGCCACTCCCTCGCCCAGTCGGGCAGGTCGGCGCTCGAGATGCGCGGGACGTCGAGGAGCTCCTGTGCCGGGACGTTGGCCTCGAGCCACGCCACCAGGTCCGACCGGAACTTCTCTTCTGCGGGTCCGTATTGCAGTCGCACGACGTGAACCTACCTGCTCGTCGGGGCGGTCCGGGACGTCAGCGGGTGAGCAGGAGGGCGCCCGCGAGCGGCCCGCCGCCCGAGCACGCCACCGCCACCTCGGGGTCGCCGGCGACCTGGCGGGCGCCACCCTCGCCCCACAGCTGGGTGCAGGCCTCGTGGATGAAGCCGTACCCGTGGAGCCGCCCCGACGACAGTTGACCGCCGTTGGTGTTGAGGGGCAGCACGCCGCCGTCGATGGCGATGTTGGTGCCGCCCTCGAGGAACGGCCCCGCTTCGCCCACTCCGCAGAACCCCATCGCCTCCAACCACGTCAGGGCGATGAACGAGAACCCGTCGTACATCTCGGCCACGTCGACGTCGGCGGGCGTGAGGTCGGTGCGGCCCCACAGCTGCGCCGCCGCGTCGCGGCACGCCATGGTCGTCAGGTCGTCGAACTGGTCCCACGACGGCCGGCCGTGGAGCGCCGTTCCGACCGCTTCGACCCGCACCGGCGGTTTGCGCAGATCGGGCACGGTGTCGACGTGGCTCACGATCACCGCCGTCGCGCCGTCGCACGGGATGTCGCAGTCGAAGAGCCGCAACGGCGACGAGATGACCCGCGACGCCAGGTAGTCGTCGATGGTCATCGGGTCGGTGTAGATGCCCTTCGGGTTGAGCGCCGCGTTGCGCCGGGCGTTGACGGCGATCTGGCCGAGCTGGTCGGGCCGGGTGCCGTACTCGTGGAAGTGCCGCTGCGCCATCAGGGCGATCCACGGCGCGGCCGACGGCACCCCGTAGGGCATGGTCCACTCCTGGAAGCCCGAGGCGCGGTACCCGCCCCGGCCACCGCCACCCGGCATGACCGCCGCGCGGCCGCCACCGCCCTGGGCGCTGCCCTCCCACACGCTGCGGAAGCACAGCACGTGACGGGCCAGGCCGAACGCCACCGCCATGCACGCGTCGACGACGGTGCCGAGCTGCCCGGGGCGCTCCAGCCCGCCGCTCCACCAGTTGAGGTCGAGGCGCAGGGCGTCCTGGACGTCGACGACCCCACCACCGGTGAACCCGGGCGGCTCGCTCAGCGGGCCGGGGTAGGTCGAGATGCCGTCGATGTCGGCGGTGGTGAGCCCGGCGTCCTCGATCGCGGCGACGCAGGCGTCGAGGGTGAGGTCGAGCGGGTCGCGGAACAGGCGCCGACCGATGTCGGACTGGCCGATCCCGCTGATGACGGACTGGTGCTCGGGTGTCACGCCGCCACCTCCGGGGTGAACAGGGGGATCCAGACCTCGTCGTCCTCGTGCGCCTCGAAGCACACCCGCACCGGCATGCCGATCGTCACGTCGTGCGGATCGCAGCCGGTGATGACGGTCGAGTAGCGCAGGTCGGCCTGCTCGGGGAACTCCACGATGGCGTAGACGAAGGGCAGCTCGGGCACGGGCATCCACCCCTGCTCGTTGATCGTGAACGTGTACACGGTGGCCTTCCCCGACACCGCCTCGTAGACCAGGTCCTTCGACAGGCACTTCGGGCAGCGCACGCCGTGCGGGTGGAGCCAGTAGCCGCAGCTCTGGCAGCGCTGGAACCGCATCACGCCGTCGCGCCCGGCCGTCCAGAACGGTCGGTTGCGATCGGTGATCAACGGCAGGATGCGAAACGGTGCGTCACTCATCGTCGTCCTCGTCCTCGTCGTCGTCGGTGTCCCGGTCGATGGCGGCGACGTCCGCGAAGCCGACGCGCGCGTGCGGGATCGCCTCGACCGCCGGCAGCACGCCGAACGTCGGGCAGGTCAGCATCACGGCGCCCAGCACGTCGTCCCAGGTCGCGCCCACCTCGCCCGCCAGGCGGGCGTGGCGCCGCACCGCCACCTCACTGCGGGCGATCACGGCGCAGGCCAACCGGATGAGCTCATGGGTCCGCCGGTCGGGTGCGCCGAGCGAGTCGATCTGGCCGAGCCACGACCGCTGGGCCTCGTGCAGCGCCGGGAACACCGCGTGGATGGGGTCCTCGTAGGTGAACGCCCAGGCGTCGCGGGTCTCGTCCGGTGCGTCCACGCTGCGAGCCTCGCCGGTCACCCGCCGTCGCGTCAACTCGTGACCGCGTGCGGTCCCCCGATCGGGCATGATGCGCCGGGACCCCTCGTCGGGGGGCCCGCGGCGGTGGGGGGAACGGCATGGCTCGTCCGGATTGGGAACTGCGTACCGTCCCGCCCGACCTGCGCCGCGCCTATCTCGCCGACGGCACCTGGAACGACGACACCTTCACCCGCATCGTCGCCGACGGCCTGCGCCGCGTCCCCGGCAACGAGTTCCGGGTGTGGTCGGCCACCCGGCCCAGCCGTCACACCATGGCCGACTGCGACCGCGCCGCCCACGGCCTCGCGGCCGGCCTCGCCGCCCGGGGGATCGGCGAGGGTGACGTCGTCGCCTTCCAGATGCCCAACTCGTTCGAGGCCGGCGTCACGTTCTACGCCCTCGCCCTCCTCGGCGCCGTCGTCGTGCCGATCGTGCACTTCTACGGCCCGAAGGAGGTCGACCACATCCTCACCCAGTCGCGAGCGCGGGCGCTCCTGACCTTCGACCGCTTCGGCCAGCGCGACTTCGCTGCCGACCTCGCGCGGGCCACGGCGCGCGCCACCGACCTCGAGTTCGTGGCGATGGTCGGCGACGCCGCCCCCGGCACCGTGCCGTTCGCGGAGCTCGTGCGGGAGGGCACCACCGTGGTGCCCGCCGCCCCCGACCCCGACGCGCCCCTGGTGATCGGCTACACGTCGGGCACCACCGCCGACCCGAAGGGTGTCATCCACACCCACCGCACGCTGTGCGCGGAACTGCGCCACATGATGTACGCCAATCCGAACCCCGACCGGGCGACCCTGGTCGGCGCGCCGGTCGGCCACGCCATCGGCATGCAGGGTGGGCTGCTCGCGCCGCTCATCCGGGACCTTCCCATCCACATGATCGACGTCTGGAACCCCCAGATGGTCCTGGCCGCGATGCTCGAGGCCGACCTCACCGCCGGGAGCGGCTCCACCTACTTCCTCACGTCGCTGCTCGACCATCCCGACTGCACGCCGGCGCACCACCGGTGCATCGCGAAGGTCGGGATGGGTGGTTCGGCGGTGCCGCCTGCCGTGGCCGCCCGCGTCGAGGAGCTCGGGATCGGCATCATCCGCTCCTACGGGTCGACCGAGCACCCCTCCACCACCGGGTCGCGGTTCACCGCCAGCCGCCACCAGCGCCTCGACACCGACGGCATCGCCATGCCCGGGTGCGAGATCCGCCTCGTCGACGACGACGGCCGCGACGTCGAGCACGGCGCGGGCGAGATCTGGAGCCGCGGCCCCGACCTGTTCATGGGCTACGTCGACCCGGTCCTCACCCGGGCCGCGGTCGACCCCGACGGTTGGTACGCCACCGGCGACATCGCCGTGCGTGACGAGCACGGCTGCATCACGATCACCGACCGCAAGAAGGACATCATCATCCGCGGCGGCGAGAACATCTCGGCCGCCGAGGTCGAGGAGCTCCTGCAGACGCTGCCGGGCGTGCAGGAGGTGGCCGTCGTCGCCGCTCCCGACCCGCGCCTCGGCGAGCACGCCTGCGCGTTCTTCCGCCTCGCCGCCGACGCCCCGGTCCCCGACCTCGCTGCGGTGCAGGCGCACCTCGGCGCCGCCGGCCTGGCCCGCCAGAAGTTTCCCGAGGAGCTGCGCGTCGCCGACGAGTTCCCGCGCACCGCCTCGGGCAAGATCCGCAAGATCGACCTCCGCGACCAGCTCCGCCGCGAGGCCGGCCCGGCCTGATCCCGTGGCCGGCGGGTCGGCGGCCCGTCGCCGGTGACGTCAGGGGAGCCGGTGGGGGCGGGCGACGGCGGTGACCCGCACCGTGAAGGGCGTGGCCCCGCGCACCAGCCGCAGCAGCGTCAACCCGACGGTGCCGGTCACCTCGACCCGTACCGTCTCCTCGTCGGCGGCGACGGTCATCCGGGCGTCGACCGCACGGTCGGTCACCGCGGCGAACGCCGCTCGGGCCCGGTCAGCGGCCGACCCGGGGTCGAGCGCGATGACGCCGTCACGGCGGTAGCGCCCGACGTCGAGGCCACCGGCGCCGGCCAGTGCGGCCGCGTCGGCCGCCGACGCGAGGGCCTGGCGCGTCGACACCGCCCGGGCCAGGTCGACGGCCAGCCCGCCGACCAGCAGGCACCCGAGCGCGAGCCCGAGCAACCAGAGCGTCACGGTGCCGCGTTCGCTCACGGCTCGGCCGCGTACGGATCGACGACGAGCGTCTGCCCGACCGTCCGGTGCCACGCCCCCACCGCGCCGAGGGCCGGGACGGCCAGCGCCGGGACCGCCACGGTGACCCGTGCGGTCACGGGTGCTCCACGGGCCAGCACCGCCCCGGGCGCACAGTCGAGGGTCAACGCGAGCGCGTCGGCGGCGAGTCCGCCTTCGGTTGCCGCGATCCGCACGGCGTCGCGGGCGGCCCCGACGTCGCACACCGTCGCCAGGGCCACCCGCCGGGCGGCGTCGCGCGCCGCGAGCCGGGCCACGGTCTGGCGGTCCGCCCAGGCGGGCAGGGCGAGCACCAGGCAGACCACCGGGAGCAGCAGCAGCGCCGTCCCGCCGACGAGCTCGATCGCGGCGAAGCCCCGGGCCCGTCGATCGGATCCGGAGCGCCGGGCGGGCGGGGTCCTCACGGGAGCACCTCCCGGCGGGCGACCGCACCCACCGTGGTGGTCCACACCGGCAGGCCCGGCCACCACGGCACCACCACGACCTCGGCGTCGACCCGGACGGTCACCGGGTCCGACGCCGCACACCGCACGGTGATCCCGCGGCGGGCCGCGGCGCCGAGCAGCCCGTCGAGCACGGCGGCGGCCCGCACCGGACAGGCCGCCGCCGGATCGTCCGACCGGGCCGCCGCACGAGCGGCCTCGGCGACCGCCGTGCGCGCGGCACCGCGGGTGTACCCGGCGACGATCAGGTCGACCATCGTCACGAACACCACGAGCGCGAGCGCGGCGGCGACCACCGTGGTCACGCCGGTGAACCCGGACTCGTCGCTCACACGAGCAGCTGCGCCCGGATCCATTGCATGACGTCGAGGCCGACCGACTGCAGCACGGCCCAGATCGCCACCAGCGCCGCGATGCCGAGCGCGGCGTTGCCGAGGAGCTCCGCCGTGGCGAGCCCCGACTCGGGCCCCGGCTCGGGGTCCACCGGCTCGGGCTCGGTCTCGGGCTCGGTTTCGCTGACGTCGTGGGTTTCGGGCATCGACACGGGAGACCTCCGGTTCGTGAGTGGCCAGGGCGGCGACGGTCCGGACGAGTTCGGCCGGACCGGGAACGGGGGAAGTCGGGAAGACCGATCGGGGGTCCGGCACGCTCACCGCGCCCCCAGCACGACCGACGGCAGCGGCGCCACCACGAAGAGGAGCATCACCGGGGCCAGCACGCCGATGGTCGGCAGGAGCATCGCGGCGCGCCGGCGCGTCGCCGTGCGGCGCACGTCCTCACGGCGGGCCGCCTGCAGGTCGCCAGCCAGCGCGAGCAGGGCCGGGCCGAGGGCGGCGCCCTCCTCGGCGGCCAGCGCGAACAGCCGGTAGGTGCGCGCCGCGTGGGGCTCGGGCGTGATCGCGGCGGCGTGGCGGAACGCCTCCGCCTCCGAACGCCCCGACCGGATCGAGGCGAGCACGGCCGCCAGCTCGGCGACCGCCACCCCGCGTCCGCGTGCCACGATCCGGCTGACGGCTTGCACCGGTCCGGCACCGGCGCGGACCAGCAGCGCCAGCAGCAGATCCACGGTGACGAGCTCGAGGCGCAGCCGCGCCCGCCGCTCCTCGGTGCGTCGGGCCCGGCGCGCGGGCGCTCGGGTTCCGCCCGCCACCGCACCCACCAGCGCACCGATCAGCGCGACGGTGGGCGATCGCACGAGCCCACCCCCGACCGCTCCACCGAGCGCCGC
>JAFMJM010000202.1 GCA_017853455.1 Acidimicrobiia bacterium
GTGACCATGTTGCGCGTGTACTGGATGTGGCCCGGGGTGTCGGCGATGATGAACTTGCGCCGGGGCGTGGCGAAGTAGCGGTAGGCGACGTCGATCGTGATGCCCTGCTCACGCTCCGACTTGAGACCGTCGGTGAGGAGCGCCAGGTTCGTGTAGTCGAAGCCCTTCTCGCGGCTGGTGCGCTCCACCGCCTCGAGCTGGTCCTCGAAGATCTGCTTGGTCTCGACCAGGAGGCGGCCGATCAGCGTGCTCTTGCCGTCGTCGACCGATCCGGCCGTCGCGAACCGCAGCATCTCCATCAGAAGTACCCCTCGCGCTTGCGGTCCTCCATCCCGGACTCCGAGATGCGGTCGTCGGCCCGGGTGGCGCCCCGCTCGGTGACGGTGGCGGCGGCGGTCTCGGCGATGATCTGCTCCAGGGTGCTCGCCGTCGACTCGACCGCTCCGGTGCAGGTGGCGTCGCCGACCGTCCGGAATCGCACCGTGCGGGTGTGGGGCACCTCGCCGTCGAGGACGGTGATCCACGGGTTGACGGCGAGCAGCATGCCGTCGCGCTCGATCACCTCGCGCTCGTGGGAGAAGTAGATCGACGGCAGCTCCACCTCGGCGTCGGCGACGTACTGCCAGATGTCGAGCTCGGTCCAGTTGGAGAGCGGGAACACCCGGATGTGCTCGCCCTTGCGGTGCCGACCGTTGTAGAGGCTCCACAGCTCGGGACGCTGGTTCTTCGGGTCCCACTGTCCGAAGTCGTCCCGGAACGAGAACACCCGCTCCTTGGCCCGGGCCTTCTCCTCGTCGCGGCGTCCGCCCCCGAACACGGCGTCGAACTTGTTGTCGGTGATGGCGTCGAGCAGCGTGACGGTCTGGAGTCGGTTGCGACTCGCCCGTGGGCCGGTCTCCTCGACCACCCGGCCCTGGTCGATCGAGTCCTGGACCGAGGCCACCACCAGTTGCGCTCCGAGCTCCGCGACGCGGCGGTCGCGGTACTCGATGACCTCGGGGAAGTTGTGCCCGGTGTCGACGTGCATCAGCGGGAACGGCATCCGGGCGGGCAGGAACGCCTTCTCGGCGAGCCGCAACATCACGGCGGAGTCCTTGCCGCCCGAGAAGAGCAGCACCGGCCGCTCGAACTCGGCGGCGACCTCGCGGATGATGTGGATCGACTCGGCCTCGAGGGCGGCGAGGTGCGACAGCGTGGTGCTCATGGGAATGTCATCCTAACCGGTCGACATCATCCGGATAGGCCTGGAACCCACTCCCACCCCGGAGATCCAGCCGGCGGTCCGCCCGCACCCACCGACCTAGGCTCCCCGCCGACGACCACGGGGGGAACCATGGACACCGCACCGTCGAGCGCCACCGACGCCTTCGATCCGCTCGACCCCGAGGCGCCGGGCTACCGGAGCGGACTCGCCGGCCTGCGCGCCCACGACCCCGTCTCGCGCTGCCCGTCGGGGGCGTGGTTCCTGGCCCGGTTCGACGACTGCCTCGCCGCCTCGAAGGCCGTCCACACCTTCAACGCGTCGTTCCGCGAGCCGGGGGTCGTGGTCCCCGACGAGGAGCAGTTCGTCAACGAGATCCCCGAGCCCCGCCACGGGCACGTGCGCCGCATCATCAACTCGGCGATCGCCCAGCACCGGATCGGACGGGTCGAGCCCGTGGCCCGCGACCTGTGCGGCACGCTCCTCGACGACCTGCTCGCCACCGGCGGGGGCGACCTCGTCGCCCGGTACTCCGTGCCCATCCCGACCACCGTCATCGGCCACCTGCTCGGAGCACCGGTCGCCGACCACCGCCAGTGGGCCGAGTGGTCCGACGAGGTCGTCCAGGGCACCTACCCGACCCGGTACCGCAACGAGCGCGGGACCGGCCTCGAGGGTGCCCACCCCGAGTTCACCGCCTACGTCGACGAGCAGATCCGGGTCCGGCGCGACGCCGCCGACCCGCCCGACGACTTCATCACGCGGCTCCTCGCCACCGAGGTCGACGGCCGGCGGCTCACCGACGTCGAGGCCCGCACGCAACTGGTGTTCCTGTTCATCTCCGGCAACGAGACCACCCGCCACCTCATCTCGAACCTGTGCTACGTCCTGGCCTCGCAGCCCGACGTCTTCGCCGCCTGCCGGTCCGACCGGGGCCTCGTCGACAACCTGGTCGAGGAGACGTTGCGCACGATGTCACCGATCCAGTTCCTGATGCGGACCTGCACCGCCGACACCGAGGTCGCCGGCGTCGCCGTCTCGCGCGACGACAAGGTCGCCTTCGGGGTCGCCTCGGCCAATCGCGACGAGACCCACTTCCCCGATCCCGACGCCTTCCGGCTCGACCGCCCCGACCCCCGCTCGCACTTCGCCTTCGGCGGTGGACCCCACGTCTGCCCCGGATCCGCGCTCGCCCGGCTCGAAGCCCGCGTCGCCATGGACGTCCTGTTCGACCGGGTCGGCGGCATGACCCTCGACCCGGACTACGTCTTCACGAAGGTGCCGGTGTTCTGGGCCTACGGCCCCGCGGAGCTCCCGGTCAGCCTGACGGCGGCGTGAACGCCCGGATGCCGGCGGCCACGGCCAGCACCTTCCCGGCGTAGACGGGGTCGGTCGCCCACCGGCCACCCCCCATGGCGTCCCAGACCGGCGCCGACCCCTTGGCGGAGAACCCGTCGTAGGTCCGGGCGGCGCCGACCGGGTCGACCCCGTACAGGGTCACCTCGGGCGGGTGCCCGAGACCGGATGCGCGTGCGTCGGCGTCCGCATAGTTACGCAGTAACTGCATCTGCGCCCGGACCACCGCCCGCGGCGTCGGGAACGCGATCTCCCGACCGTCGCAGGAGTCGCAGGCGCCGATCCCCGCGAAGTTGTCGTCGGTGGCGTGGGCGAACCAGCCGGTCTCGACCACCGACTGGGCGAAGGCGAGATCCGCCCGGACCCCGACGGCCTCGCCCTCCTCGACGAACAGGGCCGCGAGGTCCTCGATCGTGACGCCCCCGGACAGGACCGCCCCGTGCCCGCTCGCCCGGAACCATCCCGCCAACGCCCCCGCCGACACCGGGCTGGCACCCATGACGGGTGTCCCGCCGAGGGCGGCCACCCGCCCGGCGGCGACCGCCGATCGCGCCTGCGCCTCGACCAGCTCGACCGCCCGGCGGCTGCGCTCGTCGGTGCGGTCGCGACGCTCGGCGACGAGACCGGACCGCCGGGCCTCGAGGTCGTCGACCACCGCCTGGAGCCGCGCCAGGCTGGCGGCGTCGACCACCGCCAGGGCATCGGCGTAATGGGCGCCCGCCGCGAGCCGGTCGGGCCCCGCGATCGACAGGGCGGCGCCGAGACCGGTGCCGCGCTGCTGGTACACCGTGACCGCCCGACCCTGGAGCCGGCCGAGCACGTCGTCGCGGGCGGTCCGGGCCGGTCCGAGATCGGCATCGACGCCGGCGATGCGGGCGTCGAGGTCGGTGACGGCTGCGTCGATCTCCGCGATCGCCCGGGCGAGGTCGACCCGTTCGGCCTCGGCCTCACTCACCTCCCGTCCGGCGTCGAGGATCCGCCGGTCGACGGCCTTCGTCGTCACGGTCGTGGGGGGATCGGCCGACTCGGCCGGATCGGCCACGGCCCGCGGACCGGCGAGTGCTGGTGCCGCCGACCCGACCGAAGCCAGGACGACGAGCAGGATCGGGACGACGGCGGCCCGGGCCCGCGGCCGGATCCGGTCCACCCGGGCGGACGACGGACGGCGGGAACGGCGCATCCCCGGTCCTTCGGCACGCGGAACGCACGACTGGAGCGCGGTCGGGTTAGCGTCCGCACCCGAGCCGAGCGGAGGTGCCCGATGGCCGAGGTCCTGACCTACAGCGACGGCGAGCCCTTCCCCGGGCACGTCGGTCTGACGGCCGCCGACTCCGTGCCGGCCTGGCCGCAGGCGCGGCGTGCCGACGACGGGGCCCCGAACGTGGTCCTGATCGTCCTCGACGACGTCGGCTTCGCCCAACTGGGCTGCTTCGGCTCGGATCTCGCCACTCCGCATCTCGACGCCCTGGCCGCCGACGGCCTGCGCTACCGCAATTTTCACACCACGGCCATGTGCTCGCCCACCCGCGCCTGCCTGCTGACCGGCCGCAACCACCACACGGCCGGGATCGGGGGCATCACCGACCTGGCGCTCGGGTACCCCGGCTACCACGGGCGGATCCCGAAGTCGTGCGGCTTCGTCAGCGACGTGCTCCGGCGGGCCGGCTGGGCGACCTTCGCCGTCGGCAAGTGGCACCTGGCGCCGTCCGACGAGACCCACACCGCGGCCCCCCGTGACCGCTGGCCGTTGGGGCAGGGCTTCGAGCGGTACTACGGATTCATCGGGGCCGAGACCAACCAGTTCTTCCCCGAGCTCGTCGTCGACAACTCCCCCATCCGCTTCGACCCGCCCGAGGGCTACCACCTCACCGAGGACCTCGTCGACCGGTCGATCGGGCTCGTCGACGACCTCCGGGGCACCGACGCCGACAAGCCGTTCTTCCTGTACCTCGCGCTCGGCGCGTGCCACGCTCCGCACCAGGCGCCCCGCGAGTGGATCGACCGGTTCGCCGGGCGGTTCGACGACGGGTGGGAGGCGTTCCGGGAGCGGGCGCTCGCCAAGCAGATCGCCGAGCGGATCGTTCCCGCCGACACCGAGCTGTCTCCCCGTCCGCCGTGGGTCCCCGAGTGGGAGTCCCTCTCCGACGACGAACGGCGGGCCGCGGCCCGGATGATGGAGGTCTTCGCCGG
>JAFMJM010000203.1 GCA_017853455.1 Acidimicrobiia bacterium
CGCGCGGCGAGGTCGGTCGAGCCCACGATGTCGGTGAACAGCACGGTCACCCCGACGGTGTTCGTCATGCTGGCTCCTCGGACCCGGAACCGAGATCGCCGCGACTCGGCCGAGCGCCTCCCGGTCCTCCGGCGGGCCGGGCTACTTGACGTTCTTGATGCGCCAGGAATAGGGCCGGTCGGCGAGGGCATTGGCCCCCCGGGCGATGACCCACGATCCGCCGATCTTGCGGAACGGCACGAAGGCTTGCACGGTTGTCGTACCCGAGGTGGCCTCGATTACCGCAGTCGGTTCGCCGGGGGAGCCACCCGACACGGTCACCGGGGGACTGTTGTCGTCGGCGTAGGTGAACTCGAGCGAGTTGGCCCACACCGCGCCGAGTACGACCGAGGTGTCGTTGGTGAACTCGGTGACGTTGTGGTTGGGCACGTACATGCGACCGTGCAACTTCACCCGCGGGTTGTGGTTGTTGGCGTCGGCCTGGAAGATCTGGTTGGGCTTGCCGATGACGCTGGCGGCCCAACCCTTCCCGGCCGGGCAGGTCGGTCCGCTCAGGCTCCCGCTCGGCGGCGACTTCGGAGTGCGGGTGGTGCAGGTCTCGCGAACGGAGATGCCCTGCGCGCCCTCGGAGGCGGGACCGCCGGTGCGGGTGAAGATCTCGAGGTTGACGGTGTGGATGTCCCACCAGGTATCGGCCCCGAGAATGAACGTCACCCCGGTTCCGACCGCGGTCGACCACGAGTTGCCCGGGTCGCCGGTACCCGCCTGGATCTCGTCCCAGCAGGGCGACTCGTCGGCGAACTCGGGGATATCGCCGTCGGCGGGTTTGCCGCCGATGAGGAAGAGGTCGTTGGGCGGCGTCTTTCCGTTGTCGAACATCATCTTGCCGACGTCGAGGTAGTAGACGCCCGGCTTGAAGAAGTGCGTCTTGTGGTCGACGAAACTCATGCTCGTGTACTTGCCGGGAACGAAGAGCTGGTAGCTCGGACAACTGGCCGTGCCCGGGGAGATGGTCTTGCCGTCACCCTGGTACTCGGCCGGCGCGGCGGCGGGCACCGCGTCGGGAAGTGGTTCGGTCCAGTTGTGGAGATCCTCGGGGATCTCGGTGACGCAGGTGAAGTTCGTCTTCAGGATCACCGGAGGTGTCGGGCAGGATCCGGAGCCGACGTACTGCTCGAAGCCGCCGGAGGCGTCGAGTCCGGAGGCGATGTTGTAGCCGTTGGCGTTGAAGATCGGACCGCCCAGGATCTGCGCGAGGCAGGGTGAGCAGTCGCCGGGTACGAGGGGTGCGTAGGTCAGGACCCAGGAGTCGAGGCCGCCCACGTTGACCGCGTACTCGGCCTGGAACCGGATGCCGGAGATGGCCCGGAGCGCGGGAGCGCCGGCCGGGAGCTTCTGGCCGGTGGTCGTCCAGTCGGCGGCGTTAGTGCACGCACCGTCGGAGCAGAAACGGACCGTTCCGCTGCCGGCCCCGTTGTTGTCGTCGGAGCCGACGAGCCAGACCGCGTTCGCGTTCACGGCGAGAAGGGCGTTCACCGTCTCGCCGTTGTTGGTGGGGTCGGTGAGCGTCGCCGGCGCGCGCCAGAGAGACGTGGTCGGATCCCAGGATGTCGTGATCGCGGCGTTGCCGTTGGCGCCCGCCGCCCAGATCCGGGTGGAGTCGACGGCATCGACGGTGACCAACTTGGTTGCTCCGGCGATCGTCTTCGCGTTCGTCCACGTCAGGCCGCCGTCACTCGACCGCCACGCAGCGGCTGCGGTGCCGAGCGAGCCGACGACGTGGATCACGTTGCCGGTGAGCGCGATTCCGGCCCGGGCCGAACCCTTGGTGGTCGCGGCGCCGGCGGTGTCCTTCAGGACGACGCCGCTGCCGCACGTCGACGGCGTACACCGCCACACGGTGGGCAAGTCGCCCGAGTTGGTGCCGACGACCCAGACGCCCGTCGTGTCGCCGTCGACCCCGAAGAGGTCCTCGACCGTCTTGGCTCCGGGCACCGCGATCTTGGTCCAGGCTTCGTCGGTGCGGGGTTGGTCGGTCGTATCGGCGGAGAACCAGACGGCCGGAGCCATCTTCGTGACGTCGGTGAGGTTCTTCGTCGTGACGACCCACACGTGATCGGGGCCTCCGGCCCAGACGTCGGTGACGTACTTGTAGGTCGCATCGGTCGTCGGCAGGGTGCCCGTGGCCCGCTGGAAGTCGTACGTCTCGCTCCCCCAGTAGATGCGGGGCTGCCCGGTGCCTCCGTAACCGACCGTCCACCAATTGAACGCGTCGGAGGCGTACATGTCGAGGACGTTGATGTCGTAGCCGCCCACGGCGTCGCCCGCCTGCAGGAAGGTCGTGTCGCCCTGACGCACCCAGTCCGGTGACCCCGGTCCGGGCGGATAGGCGGCGCAGAGGCTCTCGGCGTCGAGGAAGTCGGCGAAGGTGGCGACTCCGCTTCCGCTCGGGTTGATACTGAGCGACTGACACTGCGACGAGGCGGCACCGGTCTGGAGTTGGTGGGTGCCGGTCACGACCGAGTATCCGGCGAAGTTGTTGCTCCCGGGTCCGCGCAGCTGGGTGCACTTCACCGTGACCTGCGACACGTCGTCGGGCAGCGACATTTCGGCGGCGGTCAGGCTCCGGCCGGCCCCCTGGAGTGCACGGGGGCACGTGGCGGCATTGGTGAGGGTCGCGTTGGTCGCCCACTCGATCGCGCCGTCGGCTGCGTAGAGGTTGTTGGCGTTGGTCTCCTGCACGTCGTTGAGGTTGAGGTTGACGTCACCGAAGGCGAGGAGGGCCGAGACGAGGACGCCGAACAGGGCCATGAAAACGAGCGTGAGCAGCAGAGTGCTGCCCTTCTCGTCGGCCCGCTTGCGCAGCAGCTTGGTCATGACGAGCGCTCCTTGGCGCGGGCGACGTACTTGTTGCCCGACGAGTCGGTGACGGTGAGGGTCACGGTTTGGGCCGCCGCGTCGATGCTCACTGCCGGGGTCACCGTTGCACTGACCGACGACGCCAGCGGTCGGGTCGAGAGGAGGGTGCACTGGGTGCCGGCCGTCCGGTAGAGGCGGCGGACGAGCTGTCCCGTGGCCGGATCGGGCGGATCGGCAGGGAGTTGGGCGTAGATGTAGTCGACCTCGTAGGAGGTGAGGGTGGTCACCGGCGGGCCGGGCCGCGTCTGGGGCACCAGGGTGGGGGTCGACCAGTTCAGGACGAGTAGGGCGGTCGAACCGGTGCAGTTCGCCGCACCGGCGACGTCGGTGCGGACCTGGTCGGCGCCCATGACGTCCTGGGGGAAGATGCCCTGGACGAGTTGGATGTCGCGGTTCTGGGAGAGGCGCTCGTCGGAGGTGGCCGTGGTCCGGAACCCGATGATGATCGCCCCCGTCATGGCGAGGACGATCGCGCTGGTGACCACCAGCGCAACGAGCAACTCGATCAGGGTCACGCCCGCCTCGTCGTGCCGGGTCACGTCTTGGCCTTCGTGACGAAGAGGCGCGAGGTGATGTCGCCGTCGGCCGACTGGGTGACGATCTCGACCATCTGGGTCGCCGCGCCGTTACCGGTGCACCCGGCCTGCTTGCCGCCGGCGGCGGTCCACAGCACCGTCTTGCCGTCGAAGGTCGTGATTCGGCTGAGGACCGGACGGTCGACGACCGCGGCCTCCTTGTTCTCGGAGGCCTGGTTCTCGGGGATCGCCGAGGCGGCAGGAACGCTGGCGAAGGCGTAGGGGACGGCGGCCGTGAACGCTCCGCACGAGACGTAGCCCGCGCCCCGGACGTCTTCGGCGGCGCGCTTGATGACCGAGTTGACGTTGCCCTGGTTGCGGCTGAGGACCGAGGTGACGACGAGGGTCGACATCCCGCCCACGACCAGGATGACGAGGGTTGCGAGGATCGTGAGGGAGATCAGGGTCTCGACCAGGGTGAAGCCCTCATCGGTGCGGGCCTGTTTGCCCTCGGTCCCGCGCCGGAGGGGCGCAGGCGTGCGTCCGATTTGCACCATCGCCTCCGTCCGGTGGGTCTCGGCGGAAACGGGATCCTACCCCTCTGCCCCAGGAATACCCGACGCGGGGCGGTTCGGGCCGGGGGTGGGACCGGAACGGTGGATCGGTGTGATCGGTGGCTCGGTCGGGGTGGGGCGGGGGCGCAGGACCAGGGCCAGGATCTCGGTGACGGCGAGGATGAGGGCGACGATTGCGATCGAGACCAGGAGAGCCGGGACGCCGGCGTGGGTCCCGCCGAGACCAGCGGCCCGGGCGCCCTCGCGACCCGCCCCGACCGCGCCGGCGACGAGGGCCCACGTGCCCCAGGTGGCCGCAGCGATGGCCACGGCCAGGACGACGAGTGCCCGCCGCCGGGTGGGCCGGACTTCGCCCGGACGGCGGCGCAGTAATGGCATCACGAGGACCGAGGCCACGAGGAAGAGCCCGCTCAGGCCGAGGCCGGGTACGCCGGCGGTCACCTCAGTGCCCCTTCTCGTAGGTCGTGAGACGGCGCCGGAACACGAGCTCGGATGTGACTGCGCCGAGCATGAACCAGCAGTTCACGAGGCGGAGCACGAAGTAGGCGGGTAGCCCGACGAGGGCCCGACCGAACTCGCCGCGCCGCCGCGCCCCCACGAGAACCGGCAGGGCGACCATCGGCAGGTCTATGACGAAGGCCAGCCAGAACCACGAGCTCACGAAGAGGGCGAGCAGCGGGAGGACGAGCAGGGTGAGCGCCGGCGACACCAGGGCGTCGAAGAA
>JAFMJM010000204.1 GCA_017853455.1 Acidimicrobiia bacterium
TCGAGGCTCTTCGAGCCGAAGTTGGTGATGGCGAGCAGGTCGTCCTCGGTCTTCTGGACGAGCTGACCGATGGTGTCGACCCGGGCCCGCTTGAGGCAGTTGCGCGGGCGCTCGGAGAGGTCGAGCTCCTCGATCGCCAGCTCGAGGTCGGGCGACGACGACGCCGGCTGGACGGTCTCGCCGAGCGTGAGGCCGGCCGGCTCGTCGGAGAGGTCGGCGACCAGGCCCACGAGCGTCCGCAGCGTGTCGGCGGCGGAGGCGAGGGCGTCACGGGGCGAGATCGAGCCGTCGGTCTCGATCTCGATGGTGAGGCGGTCGTAGTTGGTGGCCTGCTCGACGCGGGTCGGGGCGACCGAGAACGACACCCGCCGCACCGGCGAGAAGATGGCGTCGATCGGGATGACCCCGATCTGGGCGGCCCGCTTGTTGCGGTCGGCGCTGAGGTAGCCCCGGCCCTGCTCGACCGTGAGGTCGGCGGCGAGGTGGCCCTTGGCGTTGACCGTCGCGATGTGCAGGTCGGGGTTGAGGATCTCGACGTCGGCGGTCGTCTGGATGTCGCCGGCCGTGATGTCACCGGGACCCCGGGCGTCGAGGCGGAGCGTGACCGCCTCGTCGGAGGCGCAGGTCAGCACGACGTCCTTGAGGTTGAGGACGAGGTCGGTGACGTCCTCCTTGACCCCGGCGATGGTGTCGAACTCGTGGAGCGCTTCGTCGAAGCGGACCTGGGTGATGGCGGCACCCGGGATCGACGACAGCAGCGCGCGGCGCAGGCTGTTGCCGAGGGTGTGACCGAAACCGGGCTCGAGGGGCGAGATGGCGAACGACTGGCGGTTGCCGTCGGACTCGCCGACCTCGACCTCGGGACGCTGGATGATGAGCATGACGCTTCCCTCGCTCGGGGTGCAGGGGGAGGATCCTGCGGACTACTTGGAGTAGAGCTCGACGATCAGCTGCTCGCGCACGGGCACGTCGATCTGCTCGCGCAACGGAAGGTCGCGGACCGTGACCTTGAGCTCGCCGCCGGTGGCCTCGAGCCACATCGGGATCTCGCGGTCGATGGTGTCGGTGTTGTGCCGGACGACGATGAAGTTGCGGGCCTTGGGCCCGATCTCCACGACGTCGCCGCGGCGCACCATGTAGGAGGGGATGGTGACCCGCTTGCCGTTGACGAGCACGTGGCCGTGGCGGACGAACTGCCGGGCCTGGTTGCGGCTGGCGGCGAAGTTCCCACGGAAGACCACGTTGTCGAGGCGCTGCTCGAGCATCCGCAGGAGGTTCTCGCCGGTGATGCCCGCCTGACGGTTGGCCTCGGCGTAGAGGTTGCGGAACTGCTTCTCGAGCACGCCGTAGATGCGGCGGGCCTTCTGCTTCTCGCGCAGCTGCATCATGTACTCGCTGTCGCGGACACGACCACGGCCGTGCTCACCCGGCGGGTAGGGCTTCCGCTCGATCGGGCACTTCATGGTGTCGCACTTCGCGCCCTTGAGGAACAGCTTCATGCGCTCTCGTCGGCACAGCCGGCAGACCGCTTCGGTGTAACGCGCCATCTCGTCCTGCTTCTCGGATCAGACCCGGCGCCGCTTGGCCGGGCGGCACCCGTTGTGGGGGATCGGGGTGACGTCCTTGATGCCGACGACCTCGATGCCCGTGTTCTGGATGGTGCGGATCGCGGTCTCACGACCCGATCCGGGACCCTTGACCATCACGTCGACCTTGCGGACGCCGTGCTCCATGGCCCGGCGGGCGACGGTCTCGGCGGCGAGCTGCGCCGCGAACGGCGTGCTCTTGCGCGAGCCCTTGAACCCGACGTTCCCGGCCGACGCCCAGGCGATGGTGTTGCCCTGCTGGTCGGTGATCGTGATGATCGTGTTGTTGAACGACGACTTGATGTGCACGACGCCGTAGTTGATGTTCTTGCGCTCGCGGCGCTTGGGTCGCCGACCGCCGGCGGAGGGCTTGGCCATTCCAGTGCTCCGTCTCAGTGCTTCCGGGCCCGCTTCTTCCCGGCGACCGTCTTCTTCGGGCCCTTCCGGGTGCGGGCGTTGGTGCGGGTGCGCTGACCGTGGACGGGCAGGCCACGCCGGTGGCGCAGACCCTGGTACGTCCCGATCTCCATCTTGCGCTTGATGTTGGCGGCGACCTCGCGGCGGAGGTCACCCTCGACCTTCACGTTGGCGTCGATGAACGCCCGCAGGCGCGCCACCTCGTCCTCGGTGAGGTCCCGCACACGCGTGTCGCGCGGCAGGTTGGTCTGGTCGCAGATGATCTGCGCGGTCGTCCGACCCACACCGAAGATGTAGGTCAACGAGATCTCCAACCGCTTCTCGCGGGGGATGTCGACTCCTGCGATACGAGCCATCGGTCCTCTCAGCCCTGACGCTGCTTGTGGCGCGGGTTCTCACAGATGACCCGGACCCGGCCGTGCCGGCGGATCACCTTGCACTTCTCACACATCTTCTTGACGCTCGGTCGGACCTTCATCGTTCCCGGTCGTTTCTCTTGCGATCTGGATGGGGGGTGGTCACTTGTAGCGGTAGGTGATGCGGCCACGACTGAGGTCGTAGGGCGTGAGTTCCACCTGCACCTTGTCTCCGGGAAGGATCCGGATGTAGTGCATCCGCATCTTCCCCGAGATGTGGGCCAGCACCTTGTGCCCGTTCTCGAGTTCGACGCGGAACATGGCGTTGGGCAACGGCTCGACGACCGTGCCTTCAACCAAGATCGTGTCGTCCTTGGGCTTCGCCAGTGCTCGACCACCTATTCGCCCCGACGCGCCGCAGCGCGCCGGAGGTCCGTCACGGACGCCCCGGAAGGGAACGCCCCCGTCACCGGCCTGGCCGGGTCCCGGGGGCTCACCTCCGAAGCAGGCCCCCGACCGCCCAGAGGCGGCGTCGGGCCGACGGGGAAGGCTACACGGATGCCCCCGAATGTGGAAATCCGGGGATCGGAGCGGCCAGGACGGCCCGGGACGGTCCTCACGGGAGGGTCAGGACCTCGGGCCCGTGCTCGGTGACGGCGATGGTGTGCTCGAAGTGGGCCGAGCGGCGGCCGTCACGGGTGACGACGGTCCAGCCGTCGGCCAGGGTCTCGGTCTCGGGCCCACCGGCGTTGACCATGGGCTCGATGGCGAGCACCAGGCCCTCCTTGAGCTTCATGCCCCGCCCCGCCGGGCCGTAGTTGGGCACCTGGGGCTCCTCGTGCATGGCGGTGCCGATCCCGTGGCCCACGTACTCCCGGACCACGGTGAACCCGGCCGCCTCGGCCAGGCCCTCGACGGCGGCGCCGATGTCGCCCAGGCGCCGGCCCTCGACCACCTGCTCGATGGCGGCCCACAGGGAGGCCTCGGTGACGTCGAGGAGGCGCTGGGACTCGGCGTCGATGGCCCCGATCGGCACCGTCACGGCGGCGTCGGCGTGCCAGCCCTCGATGATGGCGCCGCAGTCGATGGAGAGGATGTCCCCCTCGGCGAGCACGACGTCGGCGGAGGGGATGCCGTGGACGATGACGTCGTTGGGCGACGAGCAGATGACCGCCGGGAAGCCGTGGTACCCGAGGAAGTTCGACCGGGCACCCCGGCGCTCGATGACCTCCCGGGCCACCCGGTCGACGTCGAGGGTCGTCGCCCCCGGCCGGGCCACCTTGCGGCACTCCTCGTGCATCTCGGCCACGACCCGGCCCGCCCGCCGCATCAGGGCGATCTGCTCGGGGGTCTTCCGGGTGATCATCGGAGCTCCGCCGTCACGGCGTCGATGGCCGCCACGACCGCCGTGAAGACGTCGTCGCTGTCACCCTGCCCGTCGACGCTGACCAGGAGGCCGGTTCGCCGGTAGTACTGGATGACCGGCAACGTCTGGATCTCGTAGAGCTCGAGGCGCCGCAGCACCGCGTCCTCCGTGTCGTCGTCACGCTGGAGCACGTGGCCACCGCAGGCGTCGCACCACCACGGGTCCTTCGGCGGGTTGTCGACGTGGTAGTTGGCCCCGCACTGGTTGCAGACCCGACGCCCGGCGATCCGGGCCATGACGACCTCGGTCGGGACGTCGAGGTTGACCACGGCGTCGAGCGGCTCACCGTCGAGGGCGGCGTCGAGCTCCTCGGCCTGGACCCGCGTGCGAGGGAAGCCGTCGAAGACGAACCCGGAACGCACGAGGGAACGGTCGTCGAGCGCCAGGTGCTCGCGGACGACCCCGATGACGATCTCGTCGGGCACCAGCTCGCCCCGGTCGATGAAGCGCTTGGCCTCGGCGCCGAGGTCGGTGCCGTCACGGGCCGCCGCCCGGAAGATGTCGCCGGTCGCGACGTGCGCGACCGAGTAGTGCCCGGCCACCCGGACCGCCTGTGTGCCCTTCCCGGCGCCTTGCTTGCCGAGCAGCACCACCCGAGGACCCCGCCCGAGGCTCATCCGATCAGGAGAGGAAGCCCTCGTAGTTCCGCATCATCAGCTGGCTGTCGATCTGCTTCATCGTCTCGAGGGCGACGCCCACGGTGATGAGCAGCGCGGTGCCGCCGAACGGGAACTGGCGGATGTTCCAGAGCGCGAAGACGAGCAACGGCGTGATGGCGATCGCCGCGAGGAACAGCGACCCCGGCAGGGTGATCCGGTTGAGCACCTTGGCGAGGTACTTCTCGGTCGGCGGGCCCGGGCGGATGCCCGGGATGAAGCCACCCTGCTTGCGGATGATGTCGGCCTGCTGCTGCGGGTTGAAGGCGATGGCGGTGT
>JAFMJM010000205.1 GCA_017853455.1 Acidimicrobiia bacterium
GGTGGGCGCGTCGACCGAGTTGGGACGCGGGTCAGCCCTGGCCGAAGACGGGGTTGCGCTTCTCGAGGAAGGCCTGCACGGCCTCGCGGTGGTCGGCGGTCTCGAACGTGAGACCCTCCATCGCGAGCGACAGGTCGTAGAGCCGGTTGACCCGGTCCTCGAGCTCCTTGTTGACGAGGCGCTTGTTGAACCGGATCGCGATCTGGGCGCCTTCGGCCAGCGTGCGGGCCATGCCCATCGCGGCGTCCATCAGGTCGTCGCCCGGCACCACGTGGTTGACCAGCCCGATGCGGTCGGCCTCGGCGGCGGTCAGGAGGTCCCCGGTCATGAGGTACTCCTTGGCGCGGTTCATGCCCACCAGCATCGGCCACAGCACCGGACCACCGTCGCCGGCGACGATGCCGGCCTTGACGTGCGGGTCGCCGATGCGGGCGGTCTCGGCCATGTAGACGACGTCGGAGAACAGCGCCAGCGTGGCGCCGAGCCCGATGGCGTGACCGTTGACGGCGGCGATGATCGGCTGGCGCACCGCCAGGATGTTGCGGGCCATGCGCACCGAGCCGTCCATGAGGTCGGGGTGACCGTCCTCGTACCCGCCCCGGGCGAGGTTCTCCTCCATCTGGTCGAAGTCGGCCCCGACGCAGAACGCCTTGCCGGCACCGGTGAGGACCACGATGTCGACCTCGGTGTCGCGCTCGATGCGGCCGTAGAGCTCGATCAGCTCGTCGTGCATCGTCTTGTTGAGCGCGTTCATCCGGTCGGGCCGGTTGAGGGTGACGGTCAGGATGCGTCCGTCGAGCTCGGTGGCGATGGTCTCGAAGCCGTAACGGTCGGCCATGGGTTCCTCCGGAGGCAGGTGGATCAGAACGGGCTGGGCAGACGGGGGATGGGGCAGGCGACCAACGACGGCCGCCCGCCGGCGATGGCGTCGGCGACCGCCGCGCCGAGGTGCGACGCGTCCGGCAACGCCACGGCGTCGACGCCGAACGACCCGGCCAGCGCGACCCAGTCGGGGTTGCGCAGCGCGGTGCCGATCTCGCGGCCGCCGAACCGCTCCCGCTGGTCACGGTTGGAGTTGCCGTAGGCACCGTCGTCGAACACGACCGTCACGGTGGCGATGCCCTCCTGGACGGCGGTCGCCATCTCGGTGGCGGTGAACAGGAAGCCGCCGTCACCGACCACCGCCACCACCGGGCGGTCGGGGCGACCGACCTTGGCGCCGAGGGCGGTCGGGTAGGCGAAGCCGAGGGTCCCCATGAACGACGACGGCAGGTAGGTGCGCGGCTCGTGGACGGGGAAGTGCATGTGGCACATGTAGCCCATCGTCGCGGTGTCGGGGACGAGGATCGCGTCGTCGGGCATCGCCGCGCGCAGCGTCTCGACCATCGCGGCCGCCGGACCGATCGCGTGCAGCTGCTCGGCGACCGACGCCCGGAACGCCCAGGCCTCCTCGGCGCGCGACGGGCGGGGCGACACGAGGCCGTCGAGCGCGGCGAGCAGCGCGTCGAGCGCGAGGCGCGCGTCGCCGGGGACCGCCACAGCGACCGCCTGGTTGCGGCCGATCTGGTCGGCGTCGGCGTCGATCTGGACGACCGGGAGGTCGGGGTCGAAGCCGAACCCCTGCAGGCGGGTGCCCACGGCGAGCACGACGTCGGCGGCGTCGAGCACCGGACGCATCCGGGGGTTGTTCCACATCGTCCCGACGGCGAGCGCGTTGCGGGCGTCGATCGCGCCCTTGCCCTCGCGGGTGGTGACGACGAACGCCTGGAGCAGCTCGGCGACGGCCGTGCACCCGGCCGACGCGTCGGCGAGCACGACACCCCCGCCGACGACGATCAACGGGCGCTCCGCACCGGCGAGCAGGCGGGCGGCCTCGGCGATCCGGTCGGGATCGGGCAGCGTGGGGGCGTCGACGGCGGCGGGCAGGATCGCGGCGTCGGTGGGGTCCATGAAGGCCTCGGGTGGCGCCTCCACGTGCACCGGCCGGGCCCGGCCCGTGCGCATCTGCACGAAGGCCTCGTGCACCGCGCCGGGCAGCTCGCCCGCCTCGAGGACCCGGGTCGCCCACTTGGTGACGGGCCGCACGACGTCGAGCTGGTCGTGGATGTCGTGGAGCAGGCCGAGGTCGCGACCGATGCCGGCCCGGTTGACCTGGCCGGCGAGGAGCATCACCGGCGACGAGCAGGCCCACGCCGTGGCCAGGCCCGACATCGCGTTGTAGACGCCCACCCCGGGCACCACGCACGCCACGCCCGGCCGCCCGGCCGCCCGGGCGTACCCGTCGGCCATGTAGGTGGTCGCCTGCTCGTGGCGGGTGGTGATCCACCGGAGATCGGCGCCGTGGAAGGCGTCGAGCAGGTACATCGTCTGGTCGCCGGGGAGGCCGAACACGACCTCGACGCCCTCGGCCATCAGCTGCGCGACCGTCGCCCGGCCCCCTGTCGTCATCTTTGATAAATTAGTGCGCCATGGGTCGCGTCGCCAATCCCCGCGTGCCGCGCCGACTCTCCGAGCGCCTCGACGCCGACCTCGGCACCACCGCCGACGGGGCCGACCGGACCCGCCGGGCGACGACCGGAGAGCTGGTGGCCGAGCACGTCCGGCAGCTCGTGTTCGACGGCGCGCTCCGGCCGGGCGACCGGGTCCCGCAGGGTGACCTCGCCGCCGAGCTCGGCGTCAGCCGCCTCCCGGTGCGCGAGGCGGTCATCGAGCTGGCCCGCGACGGTCTCGTGACCGTCACCCCCCACACCGGCGCCTTCGTGGCGCCCTTCGACGCCGAGGTCGTGCGCCAGCACTTCGAGATCGTGGGACTGGTGCAGGGCGTCGCCGCCCGCACCGTGTGCGCCGCACCGGATCCGCTGGTCCTCGACGCCCTGGCCGCCGACCTCGCCCGGATCGACGCGGCCGCCGACGCCGCCGATGCCGGCGCCGTCCACACCGCCACCATCGACTTCCTGCGCACCCTCAACCTCGCCGGTGGCTCGGCCCGCCAGCAGGCGGTCCTCCGGGCCCTGGCCCGGATGCTCCCCACGGGGTTCTTCGCCGACCTGCCCGGCGCCGCCGAGGCCGAGCGGCGGGCCGCCCACCGGATCCTCGCCGCCGTGCGCAGCGGAGACCCGGCCCTCGCCGAGGGCGAGTGCCTGGCCATCCAGCGCGAGCACGCCGAGCGCGTCGTGGCGCACCAGGTGGCCCGGGGCGTGTTCGCCGACGCCGGCGATCCCGCCTGACCACCGTGGACCTCCGTTTCCCCGACGACGTCGAGGCCTTCCGCACCGAGATCCGCACGCAGATCGCCGACCTGATGGCCGACGCCGACGCGCATGCCGATCCCGCCGACCTCACCGGCCTCGCCGAGGACTTCGAGCGACGCCTGCTGCGCACCGCCGGCGACCGGGGTTGGTTGGCCCTCCACTGGCCGACCGAGGCCGGCGGAACCGGGCGGTCCCTCGCCCACCGCGCCGCGTTCGGACGGGAGGCCGCCGCCCTCGACGCCCCGCTCGTCGACACCGCGGTGACCCTCGCCGGGGCGCCGATCCTCCGCTACGGCTCACCGGACCAGCACGCGGCGCTGCTCGGTCCGATGGTGCGCGGCGAGGTCGTCGGCGCGATCGGCTACACGGAGGCCCAGGCCGGCAGCGACCTGTCGGCCATCGCCACCACGGCGACCCGGACCCCCGTCGACGACCCGGACGCGCCCTGGACGATCGACGGCGAGAAGGTGCTGGTGACCGGCGCCCACAAGGCCGACTGGATCCTGATCGTGGCCCGCACCGACCCGGACCCCGCGGCCGCGCCGCGGAAGGCCATGAGCATGTTCGTGGTGCCGCTGGCCACCCCGGGCGTGACCGTCACCCGGGTGCGCACCGCGAACGACTGGACGCTCGGCACCGTGCACTTCGAGGGGGTGGAGGTGCCCGCCGACGCGCTCCTGGGTGAGGTCGGTCGCGGCTTCGCCCAGATGGCGGCCGCCCTCGCCGACGAACGGTCCGGGTTCTTCTGGGTCGGCTGGGCCGAACAGCGCCTCGCCGACCTCGTCGACCACGTCATGGCGGTCGGGACCGACGCGCTCGCCCTGCCGGCGGCGGTCGCACGCGATCGGCTGGCCCGCTGCGTCACCGACGTCGCCCTGGCCCGGGCCCTCGCGCTGCGCGTGGTCGACGCTCAGGCACGCGGCGGCGATGCCACCGTCGCGGCCTCGCTGAGCAAGGTGTTCGTGACCGAGACCCTCCAGCGCCTCGCCGCCACCGGCGTCGCGCTCCTGGGCCCGGCGGGTCTGCTCACGGCACCACTGTTCGGACCGGTGCCGGCCGACGCCCCGCTCCGCGGCCGCTTCGCCTACGACACCGTGGAGCGCCTGCACCCCACCCTCAGCGTCGGGGCCAACGAGATCCAGCGCGACACGATCGCCACCCGGGGTCTCGGGCTCCCGCCCGGCTGACCGGCCCGCCGCCGGACCGACCGACGCGCTACTTCCGGGTCGGCAGGGTGTACGAGGCGCGGTCCTCCTCGCGGGGCTGACGACCGGTCCGCAGCGGCGACAGCGGGGCGTCGACGAGCAGGAACCGGTCGAGCCGCTCCACGAACGGCTCCGTCGCCCGGGTCCAGTCGGTGAGGCGCGGGTCGTCGAGCTGGTGCTGCTCGAAGTCCGACCAGGTGCGCCACGACGGGACCGCCCACAGCAGGATGACCTCCGACTCGCCGCACATGGCCGTGCGCCA